>NZ_RPZY01000055.1:0-166240 GCF_008661855.1 Varibaculum sp. | reverse complement strand
TTTGGGGGAGAAATCTTGGTCGGGGTAGTTAGCGGTTTGGTTTCGACCCTAGGGATGGTCATTTCCTCTAGTAGGCTAACTGAGCTGGGGGGATTGTCGGTTAGGGGAGGAGTTGCTGGAAGTGGCGCCCGCGCGGCGGGCGGGCTCGCGGGTTGAATCGGCGTATTTCCCCAGGGTTGCCCAGCTGGGGTGGCAGGTGAAAGCGGGGAGGCTTTAGGGCTGCCAGGATAGCTGTGGCGAGGGGAAGTTGGTTGCTCGCTCATGGCTGACCTGCCTTTTCAGGTATGGGGGAGACAGGTTCGCTGGGAGCAGATTGCTGAACTTGAACCGGGGCTTGAGGTTCGAAGCTAATCGCCGGTCCTAACTCGTAGACCCCGTTTAGTTGCATCGCGCGTATCCCGATGAAAGCAGCTAGGGATACGGCAACGATGGTTATCGCAACCGATGCAAACTTGCGCACGCCTAGCCCCTCCTTCGGGTTTCCAACTGTTCTAAGAGATACTCGCGTCCTCTCCTTTAATTATTATAGATGATGGATTGGGTACAAAGGGCAACCTACTTAACTTGATTAAGAAAATCGACAATGCGCCCTACGCCTTCCTCTAAATCCTGGTCGCTGAGGGCATAGGAGAGCCGGAAGAATCCTGAAGGACCAAACGCCTCGCCGGGAACTACTGCCACTTCCACTTTTCGCAGAATTAAATCCGCTAATTGCGCGGAAGTTTGGGGAGTTTCTCCTGCTAAGCTGCGCCCCAAAATGTTCTTTACAGAGGGGTAGCAGTAGAAAGCGCCCTTCGGAGTTGGAACTACCAGGTCTGAAACCTCGTTGAGCATAGAAACCATTTTTTTACGTCGCCGATCAAAGGCTTCCCGCATTTTCTTTACCTGATCCAAAGGTCCAGACACCGCCGCCAAGGCTGCACGTTGCGCCACATTCGACACGTTCCCGGTGGTGTGAGACTGGAACGCGGCGCAGGCTTTAATCACATCCTTTGGGCCAATCATCCAGCCCACACGCCAACCGGTCATTGCATAGGTCTTGGCAACCCCGTTAAGCACTAAAGTTTGCGCTGCCAGTTCAGGAACCAGCTTTACGATATGGGCACTGGGGGCATCGTTATAGAGGAGGTGTTCATAAATCTCATCGGTGATTACCCAAATCCCGTGCTCTAAGGCCCATTGACCGATTTCGGTTAGTTCGGCAGGGGTATAGACCGCGCCAGTCGGGTTGGAAGGGCTAACCACCAGCAGAGCCTTGGTAGCAGGGGTGCGCGCGGCCTCCAATTGCTCGACGCTCACCTTATATCCCTGTTCTGCGGTGGCGACCACGTTTATCATGCGCCCGCCCGCCATTTTTATAACTTCCGGATAGGTAGTCCAATAGGGAGTGGGGACAATTACTTCATCTCCGAGGTCGATAATCGAAGAAAAAGCCTCGTAAACAGCTTGTTTGCCGCCATTGGTGACAATAATTTCGCTGTCGGGATCTACGCTGTATCCCGAATCACGTAAGGTCTTTTCCGCAATCGCCGCTCGCAGTTGGGGTAGTCCTTTACCGGGGCTGTAGTGATGCATGGCGGGGTCACTGCAGGCTTCCTGTGCGGCTTTCACAATATAGTCAGGGGTGGGAAAATCTGGTTCTCCGGCGCCAAATCCGATAACGGGACGCCCTTGAGCTTTAAGTTCTTTCGCAGCGGCATCTACTGCCAGGGTTGCGGAAGGTGAAATTTGCGCTAGACGGTTAGAAACTCTGCATTCTTGTGGTTTGTTCATACTCTCATTTTGCCACGCCTGTGGGTTTCCTTTCCCCGCAGGACCAAATTTTCATCTAGCTATTGCCAACTGTCTAAATAATGAGGACGTGGCGCGGGTTTTTATCTCCAGTTTTCTCTTGGGGGTAAGCAAGTTAAAGATGCGTTTTTCCCCACTATGCCGTCCTAAGTTGGACGTGACTAGGAAAACCTCATAAACTTATCTAGCACCTTAATCGGTCAGCCATTAGGCTGGAAGGGCAGTGGCGCAATTGGTAGCGCAACGGTCTCCAAAACCGTAGGTTGTGGGTTCGAGTCCCGCCTGCCCTGCAAATTTGAAACCTGTGCCGGGCCCGGTACAGGACGAGATAGGGGCTTCGACGGGAGTCCCAAGACAGCAAGTGAGGAAACGATCTTGGCACCTAACCAGGGCTCAGCCTCCGTAGAGGCAGATGCCAAAAAGGCAAAGAGCGATATTTTCAGCCGCATCCTACAGTTTGTGCGACAGGTTATTGCGGAATTAAAGAAAGTTGTTTGGCCAACCCGCGATGAGCTAACCACGTTCTTTGTGGTCGTAATCGTGTTTGTGTTGGCAATGATGGCTTTTTCTGGGGTTATTGACGTAATCACCGCCTGGCTGGTGAACCTGGTATTTGGCGGTTAGTTTAGGAACAGGATTTGCAAGAAGGCAATATGGAGCAGGAAGAAAATAGCGTGAGTAACGATCTTGTATTCTCCTCGGAGGTAGAATCCTCCGATAGCGCTGATGCGCAGCCAGAAAACATTGCACAGGCAGCGCAGACCACTCCCGATGAGGTTGCAGTGGCAGCACCGGATGCAGATACGACCCCAGAACAGTTAGCACCCGCCGAGCTGGAAATTACTGATACCGCTCAAGATCAACCGCTCGTGCCCTCAGCTACCGCTGAGGAGCTTAGTCGCCAAGAGCAGGACAAACTACGCGAAGAACTAGAGTTCCTGCCCGGATATTGGTATGTACTGCACACCTATTCCGGTTACGAACGGCGAGTAAAAGCCAACCTTGAGCAACGGATCGTCACTTTCAATATGGAGGATTACATTTATCAAATTGAAGTCCCCATGGAAAAAGTGGTTCAGGTTAAATCTACTGAACGTAAAGTGATAGACCGGGTTCGGATTCCTGGCTACGCTCTGGTACGGATGGAAGCGGTAGAGGACGCCCCTGACGCTTGGCGGGTTGTTAAAGACACCCCGGCGGTCACCGGATTTGTAGGGGATTCCCAGCATCCCGTGCCACTAACCGAGGACGAGGTAGTTTCGATGTTGGCTCCGACCCCCGCTTCCATTAAAGCTGCGGAGCTTCAGGACGAACGTGCCAGCAAGACCAAGGCTAAAGAACAACCGGTTATTGAGGTTGATTTCGAGGTTGGAGAGAACGTTACCGTTACCGATGGTCCGTTTGCTACTATGCCCGCTACCATTTCGGAAATTATGCCTGACCAGCAGAAGCTCAAGGTATTGGTGGTTATCTTCGATCGGGAAACTCCGGTAGAGCTCGGCTTTAACCAGGTCGCAAAGATTTAATTGCTCACAGTGACCAGTATTAATTGGTTCAATCTGTGTGCACGCCCTTAGAATGGACGATTGTGCTGGCTGTTCTGTTTTAGACAGGACATGACAGCAGTAAAGATTTCCGGCAACCGTCGGGAAAAGTAAAACAACAAATTATTATTTTGAGAAGGACCCTAAATGGCTGCAAAGAATAAAAAAGTAGTCGGCCTGATCAAGTTACAGATCGAGGCCGGTGCTGCTAACCCGGCGCCTCCAGTTGGCCCGGCGCTATCGCAGCACCAGGTAAATATCATGGAATTCTGCAAAGCCTACAATGCGGCTACGCAGGATCAGCGTGGAAATATTATTCCGGTAGAGATCAGCGTCTATGAGGATCGTTCCTTTGACTTTGTTCTCAAATCCCCGCCGGCTGCTCAGCTGATTAAGAAAGCTGCTGGGATTGCAAAGGGATCGGGCACTCCGCATACCAATAAGGTAGGCAAGCTGACCATGGATCAGGTTAAAGAGATTGCCGAACAAAAGAAAGCCGATTTGAACGCCAACGATATCGATGCAGCTGCAAAGATTATCGCGGGAACCGCTCGTTCTATGGGTGTAACTGTCGAAGGCTAACTTCAAGGCACTAATAAATAAGACTTATAGACCGTGGAGGGGAACGTGCGCCCTCACCACAACTGCAAGGAGTAAAGCAGATGAAAAAGCACTCAAAGGCCTTTAAGCAGGCCGCTGAAAAAGTACACAAGGATCGTCTCTACCAGCCACTAGAGGCTTTCCGCTTGGCGAAAGATATTGCTTCCACCAAGTTTGATTCCACTGTAGATGCGGTTTTCCGTCTCACAGTAGATCCGCGTAAAGCCGATCAGATGATTCGTGGCACTGTTTCTTTGCCTAATGGCACTGGTAAGACCGTTAGGGTCCTGGTTTTTGCCAATAGCCCCAAGGATAAAGAAGCATTGGACGCTGGCGCTGACGAAGCTGGTGGCGACGAACTAATCGAAAAGGTTCAGGGGGGATACCTGGACTTTGATGTGGCAGTAGCTACCCCGGACATGATGGGTAAAGTGGGGCGTCTAGGTCGCGTCCTCGGTCCGCGTGGGCTTATGCCTAACCCGCGTACCGGGACTGTAACCATGGACGTAGCTAAGGCAGTTACCGAAATCAAGGGTGGTCGTATCGACTTCCGGGTAGATAAACATGCCAACCTGCACGTGGTGTTGGGCAAGAGCTCGTTCGATGCCGAGAAGTTGGCTGAGAACTACCAGGCAGTTCTGGATGAAGTTCTGCGTCTGCGTCCATCAGCTCTAAAAGGTCAGTACATCAAGAAGATTGCGATTTCTACTTCGATGGGACCGTCTATTCCTTTGGATAGCTCGTTGACTAAAGATTTAGCGACTGACGATCCTCGCTAAGGATTGCCGTGCCCGCCTTAGGGCAAAGGCGTAATAGCTGAAAATCAAGGGGTCCCGCCGGTGGAAAAATCCACCGGCGGGACCCCTTTTTAGTTTCTCGCGTTAATTCCAAATATTTGCTCACATGAGGGGCGCGGCCGGTAAAAGATACGAGAGGGGCTTGAGCCGAGCCTTGCGAGGCTCACGGGGTCCCCGGAGTGCTTTTACCGAGCCAGCCCCTGGGCGCAGCGCGGAGAATAACTACTAAAAAGGCACTCAGTCGGCGCCCTAAATCATAATGGCTTCGGCAATTTGATTGTCGATGCTGTAACGGCTGTCTTTGATCACCACGATGCACATTTTGCGCTTACGAGAGATAACAGTGATTTCTTGTCCGCTGTAGCAGCCGAGACGAAACAGGAAACTATCCATTTCCGGGTCATCAGTAGCTATATCCTTGACGACATAGGTTCGACCTTCGATAGCTTCCAGAAGATTCATTCGTTCCTTAGTCCGGCAGGCTTGCTTTGTCTGGCACGCTAATGACAGTGACATTTCGCTTCACCTGGCTGATTGGCAATCTCTGTTATCTGTAGATTATGACGGTTTTCCGACTGGGCTGCAACATTGGGGTTTAAGGTGCAGTCGGAAGAAATTGGACACCCAATACATTTAGTACCTTTGCGTTTTTCTTTCACAATGTAACCGATAGCTAGACCAACAATTACGACTAAAGCCAGGCTAGCAATTACTGTACTCAAAGCAGTATCTCTTTCTTTAGTTGGCGCTTAGTTTGGCTTGCTGGTGCAGCTGGTATTCGGCAGCAAAGCTAGCGCGTACTCGGCGGGCAATCACCGTAATGACCATAGCCATTAGGGCGACCGCAATTAGTCCCGGTAGGAAACCTGCGGCTAAATGTCCGTAGAGTACCAGGGTTCCCACCTGGTTCACCAGGTAAGCAACAGTGAAACCGGTACAAAATTGGAGACCGATAGCGCTCCAGAGCCAACGGCGATCTTGCATTTCCGAGTTCATAGCTCCGATAGCCGCAAAACAGGGAGGAGTGTACAGGTTAAAGAACAGGTAGGCGAGGGCGCTTACTGAGGTAAGCCCCATAGTGGTGGCAATAGTGTTTGCACCTCCAGTAATCGCTAGTTCTTCAGTGTCGATGAACCGGGTAAGACCGTAGACCACCGCCAAAGTACCTACTACGTTTTCTTTAGCGATAAAACCGGTGACGGCGGCGGCAGCCAGCTGCCAGGTTCCAAACCCGAGCGGGATTAGCAGAATCGAGAAAGGAGTGGCAATAGAAGCCAAAATGGAGGTGTTTTCGGCGCCCTCTTCAACTACCTGGAAGTTCCAGGTAAAGGTTTGCATTAGCTGTACTACCAGGTTGCAAAGCAAAATAATGGTGGCAGCCTTGATGATGTAGGCTTTGGCGCGTTCTAGCATTGATATGGTTGCGTGCCACGGGTTAGGGACTTTATAGCGGGGTAGTTCCATAATGAAGAAGGATTTGCGGAACTTGTAGCCAGTAACCATTTTTACCAGCAAGGCTCCCAAGAAGATTAGGGTGAGACCTAAAAAGTAGCTAACCCAGCTGACCCAGGCGGATCCGGCAAAGAATGCACCACAGAATAGGGCAATAACCGGGATTTTTGCCCCGCAAGGAACAAAGGAGGTCAGCATGGCGGTTGCTCGCCGTTCGCGCTCGTCACGGATAGTACGGCAACTCATGATACCCGGAATGGCACATCCGGTGCTGATGATGATGGGAATTACTGATTTACCGGACAGCCCCACCCGTTTGAAAATTGGGTCGAGGACGGCGCTTACCCTGGCCATATAACCAGATTCTTCCAGGAGCGCCAGCAGGAAGTACATCACCATAACCAGTGGTAAGAATCCAATAACTGCACCTACGCCCCCGATAATACCGTCAGCAACAATCGTGGTCAGTAGCGCGGGGCTGTCTGCCATTTGTTCGCTAACCCAGTCCTGGAAAGTTTCAATCCAACCTACTAGCCAATCAGCTAAGAGCGGGCCCAGATAGGTTTGAGAAATGGCAAAAACTGCCCACATTATCCCAGCAAAAATAGCGATACCAGCAACTTTGTTGGTTAGTATCGCATCCAGGGTGTCTTGGCGAGTATGGGAGGCGACTTTTACTGCCCGGGTTTCCACCTGGTCTACCACCTGGTCTACGAAATGGTAGCGCTCACGGTCGGCGTTTTCTACGGCTTGTTTATCGGTAAGGTCAATATCAGCCTGCATATAGGGCGGATGTTGGGTCTTGCCGAGTTGGGTAAATACTTCCTTTAGTACCTGCGCTAAACCGTTGTTATCTTTCGCGGTGGAAACGGTGGGCACGACCGGACAGCCCAGTTTGTTTTGCAGTTTTACCGTATCTATCTGGGTGTTTTCTTTTTCGTTGATGTCGCTTTTATTGAGGGCGATTACTACCGGAACCCCCAGCTCAAGTAGCTGGGTGGTAAAGAATAGAGAGCGACGCAGATTGGTGGCATCAACGATATTCACAATCGCATCCGGATTAGCGTCACGGACATATTTGCTGGTGATGGTTTCCTCGGGGGTAAAAGGAGACATAGAGTAGGCTCCGGGCAGGTCTACCGCTGTGGCAACCTGTTGCCCACTTAGCTCTGGCTTTAGGCTAGCCTCAGTTTGCCCTACGGTAACTCCGCTCCAGTTTCCAACTTTCCCTTTTTCGCCGGTTAAAGCGTTAAACATAGTGGTTTTACCGCTATTGGGGTTACCAGCAAAGGCGATTCGCATAGCCTAATCCTCTCTGAAATCTGCGATATTAGCGATACTGCTTATGCGCACCTAACTAAATATAACCTTACCTACTATAAGGCAATCCTTAATAGGACTTAAAGCTTTGGATTAGCTATGCGAAAGATTACTCTTTCGCATTCTGTAAAGAAGTCTGGTTTGGAGGAAGGGTTAAGGCCACGCAGGTTAGCTTTCGCGCACTCTCATCCTTGGAACTGGTCTCGGTGGGAGAAAGAGGATAAAGATCCCAGCGGGAATCGCGGTAACTAATCCCCACGAAATCTTGAAAATCCTGGGCACACTGTTTAAGAGCCAAATCGTAGAGCTGTTTTTGAGACGGAAAAGAGCTTCCGTCCAGGGATTTTATCCCAACCACTTGCGAGTTATGGGAGCGGCTACAATCCACCCGTTCTACCTGTCCGGCCGGTTGTTTTCCGGTCAAGACTTCCTCGCTCATATTGAAGCAATCGCCAACTTCTAAATCAGAGGTAGCGACTGGCTGAGAGGAGCACCCAGATAAAGACCCCAGGCTCAAAGCTGCCAGGGCGCAAAGCAACCCCAGGTGCGTCCTTAGACGAGGAAAACTAAAAACAGTCATTACTTACACACTAGCGTCTAATAAGGGAATACGGCGTGAATCAAGAAATAACTGAGAGCCCCAATCAAACCTGCCCCGGGAAGCGTAAGCACCCACGCAATCGCGATATTACCGGCAACCCCCCAGCGAACCGCAGACAGACGCTTAGTAGCCCCTACCCCCATAATCGCGGAAGAAACCGATTGAGTAGTAGAAATCGGAGCATGCCAAACGAATGCGGTGAAATACAGGATTGAAGAAGAAGTTAGCTCCGCAATAAAACCGTGAGCCGGAGTAACGTCGATAACCTTAGATCCGAGGGTATGCATAATCCGTCCTCCCCCGAAATAGGTTCCCAGAGAAATCGCACCGGCAGCAGCAACCTTAACCCAGAAAGGAATCGTCAAATGCCCAGTTGAACTCCCATGGTATCCCGCTGTAAGCAGCGCCATGGTAATAATGCCCATAGTCTTTTGGGCATCTTGCAAGCCGTGACCGAGCGCCATAGCAGCAGCTGAAAAACGCTGTAGGAAACGGAAATTGTTCATCGTGCGGTGATAGCTGACGTTCTTGAGTAGCGCTAAGAGCGCTCGCATTATCAAATAGGCAGTAAAGAAGCCTACCAGGGGAGAAACTATCATCGGGATGATTACATGATCTAATATCCCCATCCATTGAACAGTGATGGCAGAAGCTAAACCAACCCCTGCCATCCCCCCAATCAAAGCGTGGCTAGAGGAAGATGGAAGCCCGAAATACCAGGTGATAATGTTCCAGGCGATTGCCCCCACTAAGGAAGCCAAAATAATCACTAGGCCATGATGCTGCTCGGCAACAGAGGTGGACTCGGTGAAATGGGAAATATCTATAATCCCGTTCCCAATGGTTTCAGCCACCCCAGTTCCCAGCATGGCACCCACGATGTTCATTATCGCGGCCATTAACAGAGCAGATTTAGGACGCATCGAACGGGTAGAAACACAGGTGGCTATGGCGTTAGCGGCATCATGGAAACCGTTAGTAAAGTCAAAAACTAAAGCGATAACCACAACGATACTGACCAGTACCAAAGTAGTGTCCACGATTTAGGACTCCTTGATATAGATGGCCTCAACCGCGTTGGCTAGGCGTTCAAAAGAATCACAGGTGGTTTCTAGCGACTCGACCACATCTTTCAGTTTAATAACATAGATGGGGTCGGTTTCGGAGCTAAAAATCTCTGCCAAAATCTTGCGATACTGTTTATCGCCCTTGTTTTCTAGGCTATTGATTTTTACCGTGTAGTCTTTGATGTTCTGCTTTTTCCGTAGTTTCGGGAGAGCCTGCACGGTTTCCTTAGCACATTCTTGCAGGATTTGTGCCTGTTTTTCTAGCCGTCGCGGAATATCTTCTATTTCGTAAAGGACGATTAGGTCGCCTGCTTCGTCGATACCGTCCATACAATCATCTAATGCTGCCGTTAGCAGAGAAATATCTTCGCGATCCATGGGGGTGACAAAGGTGGCGTTCAGCATATTCATAGTGCGGTGCGTAATCTCGTCCGAGTTATGTTCGAGATCGTGCAGCTGAGAACGTAACTGTTTTCGCTCCTCAAAGGAATCTACACTGGTAATTTTAAGCAGTAATTCCGACGCGATTTCTAGGTTATGCGCCGCTTTATTGAATAGGTCGAAGAAATCTTCTTTATCTTCTTTTTTCTTGCCGAACAGCATCTTGCCTCCTTGACGAAGAACCATCCGCCTTAAGGGTATCCAACTTTTCTAGCTAACCGATAATTAGCTTTCCCGGTATTTTTTATAGGGGGAGTGCTTGGAACAACCTGTGAAAATAAAAGGGGTTTGAACAGGGAAAATAAGGTCTAAGTGTGAGATAGCCTCACAGCTACACCTGGGATAGAACTGCCGGTAGCGGGAACTAAATAGAGGGAATCCTCGATTATTTCTTTGATGTTTCTATAGGGGGTGTTGCGTAGGGGATAAGGGAGGGAAAACGCCGGACCGTGAAGCGCCAGTCGGCGCTGAGGCCGCTCGTAGCGGCAATTTTTGGAGCCCGGGGCTAAACGGCCCGACGCTCCTATAGTCTATCGAAAGCTACCTCCCCTTGCACCTAGGGGTACTCAGTAGCGGCTATGATGCTTTGACATTGGTTTGAACGATTGTTTTCCAGATCCTCAAGCCGTTATTCGTCCTCTTTGCCCAGGAAGAAGCAATCTAGGGATAATGAAGAGGTGATTAATAATGCCCCCAAATATCGGTTGCGCCGTCTAGTTAGTTTGCTGATACTGACGATAATAATCGCCCTGGTAGTGAGCCTAATTTATCTATTTAACCGGCAGGATAGTAGTGCTCAGCTACCGGCTGAGCCTAGAATGCCTCCGGTCAGCTCTCAGGGCTTTGATGAAACTAATTTGATTAGCGACAGCGAATTCACTCGCTGGAATTCTCTTTCTTCTGAGCAAATCCAAGCATTCATTACTGATTGGGGATATGGATGTCGCAGTGGGAAAGCCGAAAAAATACCGAAAGATACTGGAATCTATAACCCGGCTAGTGGCGGGGATAAACAGAGCCAATCCGTGCCCTGTTTGAAAGACTATCGGGGCGTCCTTACAGGTCACGACGCTGACCGGTTCTGTTCTCGGGCAGTTCAGGGTGGCGAAAACTTAACCGCGGGGCAAATCATTGCTCAGGTGTCCCGTGCCTGTGGGATTAACCCGAAAGCTATTTTGGTTACCCTGCAAAAAGAACAGGGACTTATTACTGCTTCTTCAACGCGCCTTACTCCTCGCAGATACCAAATTGCCATGGGGTATGCCTGTCCGGATCATAAAGCCTGTGACTCGCAGTTTTATGGGTTTGGTACTCAGGTTTATTACGCGGCGCGACAGTGGCGGCGCTACCAGCTAAATCCGCAGGATTATGATGTAGCGGCAGGTCAAGCAGTTACTTTGGGATTTGGACCAGATTCGCGTTGCGGAAGTAAGAAAATTGTTCCTCAAAACTGGGCAACTGCTGCACTGTACAACTACACCCCCTATTTGCCCTCATCAGATGCGCTTGCTGGACTAAATGACGAGTGTGCGCAACCGGGGAATCTAAATTTTTATCAGTTTTATAAAGCCTGGTTTGGCGACCCGGTTAAAGGTGGGGGGCAAGTGCTTACCCGCAAAGCCCTCGCTGCGAAGCAATCCCAGCCAGCAACCACGAAATAGGGTATTCCCAAAGGGTGTTGCCACCTAATGCTATCTAGGTCATCTAAAGGTTCTTAGGACGGGTAATAATCATTCTTAGCTGGGAACTAAGGGGGATTATCTGGTGGATTCGGTATCTTTGAGCAAGGTCAAAGGAGTATCTAATATCAATGCTTGCAAATAGAGGATGAATCCCCAGCCAAAAAGGGGCATCAAGATTATTGCGCTCCAGGCTAAAGAAGGACGCAAGTAGATAGCCCCTAGCGGCAGGGCGCTAAACAATAGGGCTATGAGGGTGCGCGGTAGCCGCCCTAGAGCCAGCAGGGCGGCATTGCGTAGAGTTTGGCTAAAGGAAGCGGAAAACTGGGAAGCATAGGCAAAAAACCAAGTAGCGATAGCAACGATTGCTGCCAAGCCGAGGATTACTCCGGAGCGCATTATCAAGGTCCAGGTGGGGGTGAGGTGAAGATATTTTATTAGTTGTAACTGATAGATACCTACCAGCAAGAGGACGACTAGGATGATGCCACCGGGTAAGGAAGAGCGAAAATCTGCACGAAAACGTCTCCAAAAGGTAAATCCCGGTCTTGCTCCCTCCTCGCGGACGATTTGTAAAAGAACATAGAATCCGGCGCTTAGAGCCGGACCGATAGTGATTACCGGAATCGAAGCGATAGTGATAAAGGCACTAATCATGGCGATATCAGCGAGGAGAGTCAGGAGAGCGGCTAAGGAGCCTTCATGGGAAAAGAATCGGTTCATGGTAAATGTGGATTGTTGGAGAAAAATATTAACAATTTGGTGCTGGGGCAGTAGAATCGCCAACCAGCAGTTTGCCGGGTAGTAGTATTTGTGACTGTTTTACCTTTTTCTTGTTTATTTGGGAAAACAATAGGCGACAGGTGTTTTCAGCTAACTGTTCAATGGGTTGTTCAATGGTGGTCAAAGCGGGGTTGGTGTAACGGGAGAACTCTATGCCATCGAATCCAGTTACCGAAACCTCTTGTGGGATTCTAATATTGGCATCTATCAGGGCTTTTTGAGCACCAATAGCAATCACATCACTGATAGCTACTACCGCAGTGAACGGGATTTTACGTGCCAAGAGGCGCTGAGCCATATGGTATCCGTAGCTTAGAGAATAGGGGTTATCTTTCTTATTTCCCTGTACCGTTAGCTGCTTATCGTAAGATATTCCTTCCTGTTTTAGAGCGGAGATAAAAGCTTCTTGACGGATTAGTCCCACTGAATGTTCTGACTTGTCCGGCCCTAAAAAGGCGATGTGTTTATGTCCCAGTTTCACCAGGTGGGAGACAATTTTGGCAATGGCAGAGTTTTCGTCCACGCTGACAGTGGCAACCGTGTGATTCCATTGTGGACCGGGGGGAACAGTACACATAACGAAAGGTAAGGGGAAAGTGTCGAACACGGCTGTGGATTGATGGGCTTCTCCCCCTAAAAATAATACTCCGGCGGCTCCAGAGTTTTGCTGCGCGCCACGCCCGATTTCTACTTCTTCTACTCCGTGCGGAACTCGCAGCAGGGACATTTGGTAACCCTGGGAACGGATTTCTTTTTCTAACGGGTCGATTAGTGACAAGAAGAAGGGATTGGAAGGACCCTTCATCACCATAGCGATGTTATTTATATGAGATGACCTGAGGTTTTGTGCATGGCGATTGGGGAGATACTGTAAGTCGTCGGCAATTTCTAGGATGCGTGCCCTGGTGGCGGGAGATATTTCGTCTTGATTATTGAGGGCGCGGGAAACGGTAGTAATTCCCACTCCGGCAGCAGCGGCAATGTCTTTAATGGTTACTGCCGCTAACTGTGCCATGGAGATGTTCCTTAAGTAAAAGTAAATAAAAGTAGGTATTGAAATTATATCGGGTGGAAATAAAAACAGGGTTTGGGGCGAAAACTTGAGATGTTTCGCCCCAAACCCTGCTAAAGTTTTAGCCTTTTACAGCCCCGGCAGCGACGCCCTCGATAATGTATTTCTGCATCAAAATGTAGAAGATTACAATCGGGATAATCGCCAGTACCAGCATAGCCATTAAAGCACCCATATCGCGGTTTCCGTTCGATCCCAGCAGGAACTGCACCACAATGGGGATGGTTCGATAGCTACTGCCCGGTCCTAACACCAGATTGGGGAGCAGGAAGTCATTCCAGACCCACATGGTGTTGAGGATAGCTACCGTAATGGCAGTGGGTTTTAGCATTGGCAAGACTACTCGGAAATAGGTTTGAAGAGGGTTACAACCGTCAATGGTGGCAGCTTCTTCAATGTCAATCGGGATTGATTTTACGAATCCAGCGAACATGAACACGCTCAAACCGGCTCCAAACCCGAGGTAAAGCACCATTAATCCGAGCGGGTTATCCAGACGGAGCAGACTGGATACCTGTACGGTGGGGAACATTACCATCTGGAATGGAATTACCATCGAGAAAACAAAAATATAGTAGAGTGCGCTCGTCCACCAGCTCTTAACCCTGGTGATGTAGTAGGCAGTCATAGCGCAAAGCATTACTATAATCGCTACCGATCCGATAGTAATTACGAAAGACCACAAAATCGAACTGAAGAAATTCGATAGGTGCAGACCGGTAACGTAGTTTTGTAAACCTACGAAGGAATCTCCGAGGGGGATAGAGAAGGGACTGTTCGATAGTTCAAATTTCGATTTGAACGAGTTCATAACAACGAACAGAATCGGCCCTAAAAATATGCAGGTAAGAGCAATTAAGACCACGTAAAGCAGGGCTTTGGTGACCGGGCTGGTTCCTTTTTTATCTTCTTTCATTTTCATTCCTGTTGAGGGTAGGGGAGCTGGTGCTTTTACTTCGCTCATGCTTCAATCTCCCTTGCTCTGGTGGTCCGCAGCTGGAACATGGCGATAACTACCACGACTACTACGAAAATTACGGCTTTAGCTTGACCGACGCCCTCTGCCCCTACCTCGGCAAACATGGAATTTACGATGTTAAGGGCGACCATCTCGGTTTTACCGGAGGGCGCACCATTGGTTAGTGCCAGGTTTTGGTCGTACATTTTGAAAGTGTTTGACAAAGTTAAGAATAAACAGATGGTTATAGAGGGCATCACCATGGGAATAGTGACGTTACGCAGCACTTGCCAGCGACCTGCCCCATCTATCTCTGCTGCTTCGGTAAGCTCTGGGGGTACGTTTTGCAGTCCGGCAATATAAATAATCATCATATAGCCAATCAGCTGCCAATTAATCAGCACGATTAACCCTAGGTATCCATATTTCCAGTCACTTACGAGGGTAGCTCCGTATTCTGACAAGATGGAATTGATAATGATTTGCCAGGTGTAGCCCAATACGATGCCACCAATCAGGTTGGGCATAAAGAATACAGTCCGGAAAAAGTTTGTTCCTTTTAGTTTACGGGTCAATACCCAAGCGATTGCGAACGCAAACAGATTAACCGAAACGATAGATACGATTACCACCATAACTGTAAAAATGAATGCAGAGGTAAATCCGTCACGACCATCGAATATATCGACGTAGTTTTGGATTCCTACAAAAGTTGCATCGGTTATGGTGGTGAAATCACAAAATGATAGGAAAAAACCGATAATAAAAGGCACTAGGAAAGCAATAAGAAATGCCAACAGTGTCGGTAATACGAAAATTGGGAAGTAATATTTTAACTTTGACTTCATTGTCTGTCCTTTTCCTGATCATGGTTAGTGTCTCAGGATGAAACTTGTTTTGCTTGTAGTTTTGAAACTAATTAAATCAGAATCTGCTGTTTGTCCTGCATAGCTTGGAGGTTTGCTGGGAGGGGAGTTTTACTCCCCTCCCAGCCGGGCTGTCACCCGATTTGTCTTACTGCAGGGTGGTTAGCTATTTCTTTTCAGCTGCCCAACCGTCAGTGAAGTTCTTTACTACCGCATTCCAGTCCATGTTTCCGGCAGCATATTGTCCTAGTGCCTGACCGAAGCCATCCTTGAACTTTTGTGAGGGGTAAATGGTGAACGACCACGGTACCACGCTACGATCTTTGTTGCTTAAGGCAGCAGCAACTTCCTTAGCTAGCGGATCATTGGGGGTTTCGCTAGCGCTGAAGCTCTTGAACGGAGCGATGAACCCAAGATCTTCAACTACGAATTTCTTGCCGTTGGCACTGGTGAATAGCCAGTTAGCGAAATCAATAGTAGCTTTTTGGTCAGCTTTAGAAGCTTTGGCATTAACAGCTAGGAAGTTTTCCGTTCCTACTGCCAGTCCTTGCTTTTCTTCACCTTGATGACCGGTGTAAATGGGGAGCATCTTGATTTTATCTTCTTTAACTTTGTTCCCCTCAACATCTTTTACCTGGCTCCATGCCCAGTTACCGTTTTGTACCATCGCAGCTTTCCCTTGAGCAAACTCAGCCATGGAGTCAGTCACGGTCTTGGAGGGGGTCAGTTTCTTGTCAACGGTAGAATCCGTTAGGTAAAGATCGAAAATGTTCTTGAACTCTTTGTTGTATTTGAATTCTGCTTTGGCGATATCGGTCGCTTTAGCGTCTTGCAATTCGTAATACATGGGGATGTTGGAGAGGTGGGTTTGCCAACGCCAATCTTCACCGCTAGCTAGCGAGGTAGAGGCGAATACCCCATCGATTCCCAAGTCGGCTTTGTGAGCCTGCATATCGTCAGCAACTTCCTTCAACTTGGCGAAGTTGTTGATTTCGTCCATCTTGGTGGCTTTGGCGCCTGGCATTGCAAAATACTTGTCCATGATTTCTTGGTTGTAGATGATGCCGTAGCCCTCTACCGCCAAGGGGACGCCGTAAACCTTTCCGTCCTCGCCCTTGAGAGCCAGGTTGGGGTCATTTAAATCTTTAGCGAACTTTGCATCGGTTAAATCGGCGGTGTATTTCTGCCAAGTCTTTAAACCTACCGGACCGTTTACCTGGAACAGGGTGGGTGGCTTGGGTTTAGAAATTTCCGATTTTAAGGTTTGCTCGTATGTGCCCGAGGCTGCGGTAACGACTTTAACTTCTACTCCGGTTTCATCGGTGTAGGCTTTAGCAATTTTCTTGTAGGCTTCTTCTGCTTCTGGTTTGAAGTTTAGGAAAGAAACAGAGCCTTTTTCGTTAGCGTTGTCAGAACCAGATCCGCAGGCAGCTAGACCGGTTAGCGCAAATGCTCCAGCAACAGCTGCTGCCAGAATACGAGTTTTCCTTTTCATTAACGTCCTCCCTTGGAGCGTTGGTAAAAGACGGAAGCGATTACTTGCGTCCCATCGGAAACGTTTCCGATGTATAGAGATAACCTACCTCATCTTGCTTTCTGATGGAAGTCTAATTGGGGAAATTGTTATCGTCTTGTTAACTTTCAGGGTTGAAAATTGAGGTTAATGCTCGAAACTAGCTCAGCTAGAATACCGAGGCTAGCCCTGCTGCGCTGATGAAAGTGAATATGTAAAAAGGTGGCGGCGCGGGGATTAAACCATCCGCGCCGCCACCGGGCATTTCTATTTATAGTTTTAGAGGACGTGCCTAAGGGGTTACATCACCCTAACGTAAACCGGATTTCCGTAAACTCGGGCAATCTTGACTTTATCTCCAGGTTTGGGAGCGTGAATCATATAGCCATTTCCAAGGTAAATTCCGACGTGGCTGCGGTAGTTCACCATATCCCCTGGTTGAGCCTGTGATTTGGGGATAATAGTTCCGGCGCTACGCTGTTGTATCGCCCGCCGAGGCAGAGATATTCCGGCAGCATTCCGATAGACATAAGAGGTAAGTCCCGAGCAATCAAATCCCTTTGGAGTCGAGCCTCCCCAAACATAAGGAACCCCTATGAACTGTTTAGCATAAGAAATTACTCCAGCTCTAGAGCCATGCTGGCTAGCAGAGGAGGTTTTCTCAGAGGTATTGTTTGCTTTGGAATCTGAACTACTAGCAGTATTGCTCTTATTTTTTCTTTGGCTGGAACTAGCTTTAGAGTCTTTAGACTTCCGGTTTGATTCTGCGCGTTTAGCGGCTTCTTCCTCGCGAGCCTTCTTCTCGGCTGCTTTACGGGCGGCTTCTGCTGCTTCGCGCTTTGCCTGTTCTTCAGCAGCCTTTAGAGCAGCTTGCTTTGCGGCTTCTTCCCGGGCTTTCCGTTCAGCCTCAATCTGCTCTTGGCGCTCTTTTTCTGCCTGCTCGGTTACACCGCGTGCAGCTGCTAGTTTCTTCACTAGCTCTTCACGCTGAGCTCCCAGGGAAGCTAGCTTTTGCTCAGTGTCAGCCTTTAGCTTGTCAGCAGCTTCCTTTTGAGTTTTTAAATCCCGCGCTGCCTCAGCTTTTTCATTCTGTGCCGCTTTAGCTCGCGCTTCCAAAACGCTTGCAACTTTGGCAATCGAGTCGAAGGTCTGCATCTGGGAATCCGCCTTCGAACCGAACAGTTCGATGGAGACCTTCCTCATTTCCACAGTTTGCAAACCGTCGGCATGTAGATAAGGAGTCAGCGAGGATAGTGATCCTTGCGTGGTATAGACCGTGCGGGCTAGTCCCCCCAGAGCTTTACGGGCTTCCTCAACTTTTCCCTTGGCTTCCTGAGAGTCCTTCGCGGTCTTGTCAGCGGTTTCTTTGGCAACCACCAAGTTAGAGATGGCGTCGTTATAACCGGCTTCTGCGTCCTCTGCTTGATCGCGGACATCTTGAGTGTAGGCGCTGAGCTTGACCAGCTGAGCCTCAATGTCTGCCACTGAGTTAGCAGCGCTATTTTCTGCCGCCTTGGCCGCTTCGACCTTGTCATCGGCAGGTGAAGCAAAGGCAGCGGGTGCAAATATTGAAGCGGAAGCTGCTAGGGCGAGACTGGCCGAGACTACCAGCGCGCGCCTACCGGCTTTACGCTCCGTAGATACGTGGAGCTTCATAAGCTATCCTCCTAGAGCGACTTTTGGGAGTTATAAGTCGAGCTAAGTGTCACAATACCGCGCTTTAGTATCTCTAACAACATATTTCACATTAATAACATGTGTAACAAAGATGAAAGCTGAAGCTTATTTTTAATCAAACCGGCAGTTTCGAGGTGTTATAGCTGGTGTCACAAAGAAAAACACGCGAGAAACAGTAAAGTATGAAATAGCTCACAATATAGGCTATTTGGTGTTTCTCGCGTGCTTAACAGAAAAAACTACTCGGTTATATGTCCGTCGAAAACATCGGCAACCAGTCCGAAATACTTCTTGCCGTTTTCCGCTTCCCAATCTTTCATACGCTGACGAGAACGGCGAATCTCTTCCTCGGCCTCTTTGCGCCCAACCCAATGCGCGCCCTCTACCGATTTGCCTGGCTCTAGGTCCTTATAAACCTCGAAGAAATGCTGAACCTCAAGGCGGTGAAACTCGGAAATGTCTTCTATCTCGGTACGCCACGAAGCCCGCTGATCTGCTGCCGGAACACATAGCACCTTGTCGTCGCCACCGTTTTCATCCCGCATCCGGAACATTCCAAGCGGACGGCAACGAATAACGCAACCCGGGAAAGTGCTTTCCTCTAAAATCACCAGAGCATCAAGAGGGTCGCCATCCTCGCCCAAAGTCCCATCGATGAAGCCATAGTCATCAGGGTAACGAGTAGAAGTAAACAGCATACGGTCTAGGCGGATACGACCCGTTCCGTGATCAACCTCGTACTTGTTGCGGTTACCCTTCGGAATCTCGATAGTAACGTCAAATTCCATTTCCCTTTCCCCTTTCCGCCTTTTTAGCGAAATATGCGACAATCGGGGCAAAAGTATTTACCGCCGAAGTCATGGCATCTACTTTTTATATTGTAAGAATACGTTGAAAATTCGTCAGCTAGGGGAAGAATGCGAAAATCCGTCCTATTGCCGCTAATTCTTCTGGTCGCCCTAGTAATCGGAAGCCTCGGATATGCGGTGGCCGACGCTTACAATCTGGTTCCAGGAATCCTAACAATAGAAAAACAATCCCTAGATTTACCGCAAACCGTCCAAATCGACCTCAACACCACGAAAGCCGAGGCTACCAAAGGGATAAATGAACAGGCTAATCAAGTCACGCCAGAACAGTTAAAACCCCTGATGGATCAGCTAGTTAGTCAAGCACAACACGGAGTAGACAATAAATCTCAGGAATCAGCTTCCCCGGATACTAACGCCAGAGCGGGAGCGGTCGTAATTGATACCGCAAGCGGGAAGACTATTGCCCAGATAAACGGAAACCAGCTGATGACCCCCGCCTCTTCCTCAAAAATAATTGCCGCCGCCACCGCATTGGATACCCTCGGAGCGCAATATCGCTTCACCACCTCAACCCATTTCGCAGCCGGGAAACTATACCTGCGAGGAAACGGGGATCAGCTATTATCCCCCAATGCGGGCAATCCCGACGCTATCTCTGGACATGCAGGTCTGGGAGATTTAGCTGCTAAAACCGCGAAGAAACTCAAAGCGCAAAAAGTCAGCACCACGCAGCTGTTCCTAGATGAAAGCATTTTCGGAGACCAAAATCCGCTTCCCAACTGGAAAGCGCAAGGAAACGACAGATATGAAAGTAAGCCCACTCCCATAGCCATCAATAACGGATTGGCGAACCCACAGCTATCCTACGGATACCTGCCTGATCCTGCGCTTTCAGCAGCCCAACAATTCGCGCAGCGAATGAAAGATAACGGGATTAGTGTCGAAGCGGTTCAACGCGGTACTGCGCCTAAAGAAGCAGCAATGTTAGCGGAAGTAAAAAGTGCTGCCCTGCACGAAATCGTTCACGAAACTCTAAAAGAATCCAATAATATGCTGGCAGAGGTGCTTTGTCGGGCATCGGCAGCCAAAATTGGTTCCGGTACTAACTTTGCCGGACAGATAAAAGCAGCGCAGAAAGTCTTGAAAAAACTGCATCTAGAGAGCGCAGATTTCGCTAATCAAGACTGTTCTGGCCTATCAACTGAAGATAGGATCAAACCGGCTCTGTTAGCGGCAGTCATGCAGAAAGCGGCAACAGGTAGCGACTCGCAGTTGCGCCCCATAGTGTCCTCACTGCCAATCGGGGCTCTAGATGGAACTTTAGATACCCGGTATTCGCAGCAAGCCGCATCCGGTAATGTGCGGGCAAAAACTGGCTCATTGCAGCGCGCCAGATCTTTAACCGGTCTGGTGACCACAAAATCTGGTCGCACCCTAACCTTTGCCGTAATCATTGATTCCTATAAAGAAGGAACGGGGGAAAACGCCCGCGCCGCTATTGACAACTTTGTAAACGGACTGGCAACCCTGTGAAAGCACAGGAGCTACCGGGTGTGCCGGCAGGTGCTGGCGGGCGCGTACAGCGCGCCGTATTGGCGTATCTTAGGCGCCTGGAAAAAACTAATCCTCACGCCACCTTGCTAGTTGCTTGTTCAGGCGGGCCAGATTCCCTGGCACTGGCTGCTGCCTGTAGTCATCTTGCCTCCTCTAGAAACTTTCACCTGGTAGGCGTAACCGTAGATCATGGTTGGCGCAAAGAATCAGCGCTTCAAGCAAGGCAGGTATGCCAAATCCTCAAGGAACTCGGCTACGCAGATATCGCCCTATTAGAGCTTTCCGCCCAAGAAAACGGCAGTGGTAAAGAGGGCGCGGCACGTAAAGCGCGCTACCTCGCGTTGGAGAAGCAAGCTAGATACTACGGGAAAATAGGATCGGAAGTATTTATCCTATTAGGGCACACCCGTGACGATCAGGCAGAAACCGTTCTATTAGGGCTGATACGTGGCAGTGGAGCGCGTTCGATTTGCGGAATGCGCCCCTTTGAAACCATAAAACCAAAGGGCGTAGCTACCGGACATAGCGCCAAGAGAGCCGGGTATTTACGCCCCCTATTAGACCTACCGCGCACCGATACTGTCGCTGCCTGTAAACAGTGGGGCTTGCCCTATATAGATGACCCTTCTAACTATCCAGATGGGCCGGTACAGGCAGCAGATGGAAACCCATTGCGTCGCGCTGCTTTACGACATCTTGGGCTACCCGCCCTCGAAAAAGCTTTAAGAGTTGATCCGCGTCCCGCCCTCGCGCGTACTGCTTTACTTTTACAAGAAGACCTTGATGCTTTAGATGCTCTCGCTGAAAAATGGTTTAACAAAACCAGTCAGGACGAGGTGGGGACGGTGACAGTAGACACCAAAGAACTTCTTTCCCAACCGGCAGCTATTCGTAAACGAGTGTGGCGCTTGGCCGCGCTTACGGCTGGTGCGCGCGCCTCAGACCTGCGGAAAGTTCAGCTAGATACCGTGGACTTTTTAGCGACTGCCCGCCGGGGAACCGGTCCGATTCAGTTGCCTGGTCAGGTAGTATGTTCGCGAACAAAAGGCAGTTATAAGCTTTTATTTAGGCAGAATCGAACAAAATCAAAAGGATAAACTGGGAAAATGGACGCAAACGATATGGGCAATGCGCTCGAAAAGATATTAATCAGCGAGCAAGAAATCAAAGATAAGCTCGCTCAAATGGCGAAAAAAATCGATGAAGATTATCGAGGACGCGAAATACTGCTGGTGGGAGTGTTAAAGGGCGCCACCATGGTGATGGCTGATTTGGCTCGCCTTATCCACACTCCTGCCGAAATAGACTGGATGGCAGTTTCATCCTATGGAGCTGCTACTAAATCATCTGGGGTAGTGAAGATTCTAAAAGATTTAGACTCCGACTTGACCGGCAGAGATGTGCTTATCGTAGAGGACGTGATTGACTCGGGGCTAACCTTGGATTGGCTCACCCGCAACCTTTCATCGCGGGGTGCAGCCTCGGTAGAAATTGCGGCTCTACTGCGTAAACCCGAGGCCGCAAAAGTTGAAGTCGAGGTGAAATACATAGGTTTCGATATTCCGGACGAGTTCGTGATTGGATACGGTCTGGATTATGCAGAGAAGTATAGAAACCTACCTTTCGTAGGTACACTGGCTCCTCACGTTTATCAGTAGGAGTTTTTCCTCAGTTAATTAAACCGCTGCGCCGAAAGCATAATAATTGGGGAGAAAAGAACCAAAGTAAGCATTTAGGGCGCAAAGCGTTTAGGCTTAAATCTATCGAGACAACGCCGCCTAGCGGCACCGGCTAATAGGGTATGAAACCGATAAATGGCGAATAAGAAAAAGAATAGTAACAAGCAATACTGGCTCAAATGGGGGATTCCGACGCTTGTCGTGATTGCCGTGTTTTGGGTATTCTCGCAAGCCATGGCGCCCACAGTGGTCGATACCTCCGAGGGTATCGAGCTGTTAAAAGCTAAAACTGTGCAGCGGGCAGTGATTAATGATGGTACTCAACAGGTAAAACTGACGCTCTCAAAGAAATACACCCCAAAGAATCTGGGACAGGATACGCAGATATTCCCGCCAAGTGCCGCCAAAGAAGTTACTTTCACGTTTGTGCAGCCACAAGCAGAACAGATTAACAAACTGATTCAAGACTCTAACCTCAAAAAGGGCTATAACTCGATTTTCCCCACCGGTTCTTGGTGGTCAGCCCTAGCCCAGATGATGATTCCGCTGCTGCTTTTCTTTGCCTTGATTTGGTGGGCAATGTCCAGAATGCAGGGCGGCGGCATTATGGGGTTTGGTAAATCGAAGTTCAAGAAACTTGATGCCAGCGCCCCCAAGATTACCTTTGGTGATGTTGCGGGAGCCGATGAAGCGGTAGAGGAATTACGAGAGATCCAGGAGTTCCTGGCTAACCCGGCTAAGTTCCATAACCTGGGTGCTCGAATCCCCAAGGGCGTGCTGCTGTGTGGCCCTCCGGGAACCGGTAAAACCCTGCTAGCCAAAGCGGTAGCTGGGGAAGCTAAGGTACCATTCTTTACTCTCTCGGGTTCCGAATTCGTAGAAATGTTCGTGGGTGTGGGGGCTTCGCGGGTACGTGACCTATTTAGCCAAGCCAAAGAATCCGCCCCCGCAATCGTGTTTGTTGATGAAATTGATGCTGTTGGTCGTCACCGCGGTACCGGTATGGGTGGCGGGAATGATGAGCGCGAACAAACCCTAAACCAGCTGCTAGTAGAGATGGATGGGTTTGATGAAAACACTAACGTGATTTTGATTGCCGCCACCAACCGTCCCGATGTGCTAGACCCGGCTTTGCTGCGTCCAGGACGTTTTGATCGGCAGATAAACGTAGATGCGCCCGACATCAAGGGGCGCAAAGCGATTTTGCAGGTGCACGCCAAAGGCAAACCAATGACCACAGATGTTGATTTGGGACAGGTTGCCAAACGCACTCCTGGTTTTACCGGTGCTGACCTGGAAAATGTGCTTAATGAAGCTGCGCTGCTGACTGCGCGTTCTAATGCCGATTTGATTGATATGCGAGCAGTTGATGAAGCTATCGACCGGGTGATTGCCGGGCCACAGAAACGCACTCGGGTAATGAACGATCACGATAAGCTGGTTACCGCTTATCACGAGGGCGGGCACGCACTTTGTGCCGCTGCCTTGCGTTATACCGACCCGGTTACCAAGGTTACGATACTCCCACGTGGGCGCGCCCTCGGGTACACCATGGTGATGCCCACTGAAGATCGCTATTCGCGCACCCGCAACCAGCTGTTAGATGAATTGGTTTATGCCATGGGAGGGCGGGTAGCTGAAGAACTGGTGTTCCTTGACCCCTCTACCGGTGCGTCCAACGATATTGAAAAGGCCACCGCTACTGCCCGTCGCCTCGTAACCGATTTTGGGATGTCCGATAAGGTAGGGCCGGTAAAACTCGGGAAAGATGACAGTGAACCGTTCTTGGGGCGTGACGGGATTTCTAGCCGAAACTATTCAGAAGCCGTAGCCAGTACCATTGATGAAGAGGTACGTAACTTCCTGGATAGTGCCAACCGTGAAGCCTGGGAGATTCTGACGCGAAACCGCAGTATCCTCGACGATTTAGCCGCCCGCCTAATCGAAAAAGAAACTTTGCTAGAAGAAGAACTAACAGATATTTTTGCTCCGGTAACTAAGCAAGCCGAGCGAGAAATATGGTCATACGGCAAAGATGGGGCTGTTCCTGGGGCAGTAATCGGACATCCGATTGCTGAACCTAGCGCCCCAACTACCGCTCCGATTCCTAAAGACCTGGAAGTGGAAGGTAAATAACTGGTGGGCTATAACCAAGAGGGGGTTGAAAAAGCGGTTCGCGACCTGCTAATCGCTATCGGGGAAGACCCTGACCGAGAAGGATTACAGGAAACCCCTGCCCGCATGGGCAGAGCCTGGAA
The DNA here is from genome assembly GCF_008661855.1 of Varibaculum sp. NCBI lineage: Bacteria > Bacillati > Actinomycetota > Actinomycetes > Actinomycetales > Actinomycetaceae > Varibaculum > Varibaculum sp. Next base: position 141,776 of record NZ_RPZY01000055.1, on the reverse strand, counting down.
AGAAGCTGTTTCGGGGATGCTAACCGATCCCGCACAGCCTTTAGAAAAACAGTTCCAGGTTGATGATGACGAATTGGTGATGGTGCGGGGAATCCCTTTCTACTCCCTGTGTGAGCATCACCTGTTACCCTTTTTTGGGGTTGCACATGTGGCATATATTCCCCGTGATGGTCGCATAACCGGATTGTCGAAACTGGCACGAGTAGTTGAGGGTTTTTCCCATCGCTTGCAGGTGCAAGAGCGTCTAACCGCCCAGGTAGCGGATGCCTTAATGGAAAAGCTAAATCCTCGCGGGGTCGCAGTGGTAATCGAAGGGGAACATCTATGTATGTCCATGCGGGGGATTAGAAAACCGGGAGCACGCACCACCACCTCGGCTCTACGTGGAATTATCCGTTCAGATTCACGTAGTAGAGCAGAAGTGCTCTCCCTGATTCGCGCAAACTGACTTTCCCCAGAGGACGCTCTCGGCTTAAAGAACCAGAAAAATCAGTTTCGACCTCCTAGTAAACACCAAGGGGCTTTAATCACGGGTAGGCTAGAACTATGCAAATTCTGGAGATTCGGAACCTTTTTACGCCCGGGCGCACCAAAGTCATGGGGGTTATCAACGTAACTCCAGATTCCTTTTCCGATGGTGGACAATGGTACGACCCTGATAAAGCAATCGCTCATGCCCTGGAGCTAGAAGCACAGGGGGCAGATATTCTCGACATAGGAGGGGAATCCGCCCGTCCGGGGGCTAAAGCGATTAGTGCCAGCGAAGAGCAAGACCGGGTTCTGCCGGTGATTCGCGGGTATCGGCAACAATCCTCTCACCCGCTACCTATTTCTCTAGACACTGTAAATGCCTCCACTGCCCAGGCGGGAATAGCGCTCGGGGTGCAAATAATCAATGATGTTTCGGGCGGGGTGAAGGATTCGCAGATGCTGGAAGTAGTGGCACAAAATAATGCCTACTATATTTGTCAGCATATGCGCGGTAACCCCAAAACTATGGATAACCTGTGTGATTACGGGGGAGATGTTACCGGCAGGGTTTGTCAGGGTTTGACCAAGCGTGCTCACGCCTGCCAGGAGGCTGGGGTTAATATGCGCCGTCTCATTCTTGATCCGGGGCTAGGCTTTGCCAAAACTGCCAAACAGTCCTGGGAGCTGCTGGGAAATATCGATAGATTGCATCATCTAGGATATCCGCTGCTTATCGGGGCTTCAAGGAAACGATTCTTAGACTTGGCGATACCTAAGATTTGTGACAGTCAGATTCCTGCCGGTGTGCAAGACGGAGCGCTAAAACGCGAAGCAGCAACCACGGCAGTAAGTGCCCTGTGTGCAGCTAAAGGAATTTGGGCAGTGCGAGTACATAATGTTGCGGCTTCAGCCAGTGCGGTCGCAGCCGGCCAACTGTGGAGGGAAGTAAAATGTTGCTAAAACCCGACGAAATCACTGAACGTCTCCAGTATTTCGACCACATCAGCCTGGTCGGTATTAAGGAACGCGGTCTACACGGCGTGCTTGACCATGAGCGCCAGGATGGGCAACTTTTCTCAGTTGATGCTGATATTTACTTGGATATGCAGCCGGCAGGACGCAGCGACGACTTGGCAGATACGGTTGATTACTCGCAGGTCAGTGGCATTATTAGCCGTATCATTAGCGGTGAGCCTCAAGATTTACTCGAAAAAGTGGCTGCCCAAATCGCCGAGGAAACCCTAGCGCTTCCCAATGTGCAGGCAGTTCGGGTTTGTGTGCATAAACCAGACGCGCCGCTGGGGGTAGAAAAAGAAGATGTCTCGGTAAACATCTGGCGAGGTTTAGATAACTTTAAAACCTATCTGCCGGAAGAGGTTGAAGATTCTCAGCCTGACACCGAGCTGCTAGACCTTAAAGAGATTTCCGCTGCCGCACCCTCGCCAAATCAAGAAGATATTACCCCGTTCGACCAGAATAACTCCGATACGTCAAATACCGATGGTACGCAGGAAGAAAATGACTCCGCCGAGCAGCCATCTAAGCAGGAAGATAGGGCTAGTGGGGGGCTAGATAGCCCCTTGGAACAGGTGCCTTCCTCGCCCCGGCAAGCAGTAATTGCCCTGGGGGGAAATATCGGAAATGTTTCCGACACTTTCCGGCAAGTAATATCGCAGCTATCGGCTGCGAGCGGGGTTGGGATTGTTGAAGTTTCACCGCTGGTGCGAACCAGTGCGGTACTCGCTGCTGGACAGGAAGAGCAGCCCGATTACCTAAATGCGGTAATAATTGTTTCAACCATGCTCTCACCTCTGGGTTTATTAGATTTATTGCAGGGTATCGAGGACGAGCATGGGCGGAAACGGACCGAGCGTTGGGCAGCGCGCACCCTTGATCTAGATATTATTGATTATCAAGGCGTGACCAGTGATGATGAACGTTTAGAGCTGCCGCATCCTCGTGCCGCCAAACGCGCCTTCGTGTTATTGCCCTGGTCGCTAATTGCTCCTACCGCCCAGCTTGCGGGCGCGGGAGAAGTGGTGGTTCTTGCTGACTATGCCGCTGATCGTGACGGCGTTAAAGAGATTTACCCCAACTGGTTGGGCAGTGAGCATCCTCAAACAGAAGCAGGTTCCGGGGCGCTTCCCTTACCTCGCTGGTCAGCGCTTACTCGTCCTCCAGCAGCCCCCAGAGTTTTAGATGATGCGCGCGAGCTGCACCCCAGTGCAGAAATCCCGCAACTGGATTCGGAGGATGCTGCTGATTCGGATAAGGACGCGGTAACCTCCTCGCCGCTTCCCCCCATCCCCGCGGTTAGTAACGATTCATCGGCACTGCCCACTCCGGTCTCTTCGGAGCCGCTGCCGCGCCTAAATACTGAAATTCCCCAGCAACCAGTGATATTAGATGAGGGAATACCGGCAAAGAACGCTCCACAATCCGATATTGCGGATATCAGTGCGGGGGAAGATTCTGTTTCTAAAGCACCCAATTCTCCTGATAACTGGGATAATTCCTCTCCAGTACAAGAAGTAAAGAAAAAGAGTATTTGGCAGCGGATAAAAGCGTTTTTTATTGGAGAAAAAACCGGCAGTGAACAGTATTTGAATGAGCTGCCCCCAGCAGATGAAAGCAGCCTATCTCAGGATGCGGCGCAGCCGATATGGCAATCTGTTTCTCCCAGTTCCGCGCCTTGCCAGTTCTCAGGCGATGAACAGCTATCTTCAGTCCCAAATATCACTAAACCAGCAGAATGTCCGGAGGATTTGGAGGAAAACTCCTGGGAAAATGCCGTTCCTGCGCCTTTAATGGAAGAGGAGTGCAGATTAGAAAATCCTGCTGAAAGTCCTGTTCAGGGCGGTGATAGTCAGCCTAAGACTGTCGAAGATCAAAACCGGGAAGCCGGTAGCGATACCGAACAGGTTGAGGAAGGACCAGAATACGGCAGTGGTCGTCACGCTGGCAGACTGGTGACCGGTCCGATTCCCACATTGGAGAATCCTCCCCGCCCTGACAGTCTAGAAATTACAGAACAGGATTTATCTCGCGCTGATGATAGCGACCCGCACGATACTCCTACAGTAGAGCGACGTTCGATTTTACGTCCTACCACTACCGGAGCAATTCCGATAGTGAAACCGGAAAACGATTCTACTGATCAACCTACCGAGTTTCTTGACCCGGCAGATAGGGGATAGGCTCCTATGAAACCGCTTAGCAGACTATCCCTACTGTTTCTAGGAGCGATTGCGCTAATAGTCGGCTATTTTCTCAGTGATTTAGCGCTGAAAATGGGGGGAACTCCTTTACAGTTCAGCCCAGTTTTAACGGTTATTGTGTTTTGTGGCGCGATTGTTTTGGGGATTTTTGGGCAGTCAGTTAAACGTTTACGAGAGGGAAAATCTTCTTGGATTCAGTTGGCAAAAGCACCCTTGGTGGCGTTGGTTGCCCAAGCATCTGCGGTTTGGGCCTCCCTGTTTTTAGGCTATCTGCTGTCTCAACTGATTTTGGTGTTCCAGATACGTCATACCGAAATTGCGGGTTCTTTTGCCGCCCAGGTTATTGCGTTGGCATTGGCTAATGCTTTGCTGTTAATAGTCGCGTTACTTGTGGAATCCTGGTGCATGATTGATGATAGCGACGAGGGAAAGCCGGGTGGAAATAGCGCTCCGGGTGGTGCCAATCCGGTTTCTGCCTAAGCACGTGCGGTAACCTGGTGGCATGAATTTAGACCGTCGCCAGCGCCGTAATACTAATGGGCGCCCCTCGCAAGCAACATTTTGGGTGCGCCGGGTAGTCGCCCTTTTAATCCTGGCAATATTAGTTGCCTTAGTGGTTTTCGTTGTTCGTTTTGCTTGGGCATGGATGCAGGCAGCGGATGATACTCAGCAGCGTGCCCAAGCGGAACAAACGACGAAAGAGCTGGTAACCCAACCTACTACTTGCGATATGGCTAACATTGCATACAAGTTGCAGCCAGAAAAAGCAGAAAACCAGGTTGGCTCCCCAGTCAATTTCAAGATAGTTTTACGTAACACTAAAGGCGATCAACCCTGCACCATGAATGGAGCCTCGGACAAGGTGGGGGTAAAAATTGTTACCGGTCAAGATACGGTTTGGCAATCTTGGAAATGCCAAGGTACGGCGCAGGAGCAGCCATTGTTGCTGGGAACTGCCGTGGAATATAACAGTACTTTAACTTGGGATGGCAAAGTCAGGAATGGCTGCGATAAGGGCGATTTAGCGCAAGCGGGAACCTATCAGGCGATTCCCGTCCTTAACGATAAAGAAATAACGGAAGCTAAAGCAGTCTTTACCTTGAAGTAGTTCCCTCCGCCGGGAGGGCGGTCATAACTGCTTCTGCCAGGTTGGTTACCGGATGTAGGGTCATTCCCTTGGGTGCGGAAACTTCCTCGGCTCCTATGCGAGGTATTAGGGCATGGCTAAAACCTAGCCGCGCTGCCTCCGATAATCTCCTCCCGCACCCTACTGTGGCGCGGATTTCCCCGGTCAGGGACACTTCTCCGATAGCCACCATTTTCTCTAGGGGAGGACGCGACTGGGTGGCGCTGGTAATAGCTAACGCCACCGCCAAATCAACTGCCGGTTCACTGGTTTTTGCTCCCCCTACGGTAGAAACATACACATCACAGTTGGATAGTGCCAGGCGCAAGCGAGACTGCAATACCGCGAGGGTCATTGCTACTCGCGAGTATTCTAGTCCCGAGGTGGTACGCCGAGCCGATCCTCCCGAGACTAGCGGGGAAACCAGGGCTTGAATCTCGGTAGGCATAGGGCGTCGCCCTTCTAAAGTCACGGTCACGCAAGTACCAGGTACCCGTGAGGAGGTTTGTGAAAGAAACAGTCCCGAAGGGTCTTCTAACCCAATAATTCCTCGTTCAACCAGTTCAAAACAGCCAACTTCATCGGTGGCGCCATAGCGATTCTTTACCGCTCGCAGTAGTCGTAAACGGGTGTGGCGATCGCCTTCAAATTGGGTTACGACATCAACTAAATGTTCGAGGACGCGCGGCCCGGCGATTCCACCGGATTTGGTTACGTGTCCTACCAGCAGAATCGGGATTCCGCGACTCTTTGCTACCTCTATTAGCGCTTGACAGACGGCGCGCACCTGAGTGACATTCCCGGCTTGCCCGCTGACCTGGGCAGAAGCAATTGTTTGTACCGAATCTACGATTACTAGGGCGGGAGAACATTGATCAATATGTCCTAAAACGTTTTCTAGTTCTGTTTCCGCAGCTAACAGTAGATTGTCAGCGAGAGCATCAATCCGCTGGGCTCGCAGACGGACTTGGGCTGCCGATTCTTCCCCGGTTATATATAGAACTGATTTGTTTTTCCAAAAAGAGCCAACTTTTCCAGCTACATCTAGCAACAGGGTTGATTTACCAACCCCCGGTTCACCTGCTAGTAACACCACGGATCCTGCCACCAGACCGCCGCCCAGCACCCGGTCAAGTTCCCCAATTCCGGTGGGGATAAATCTAGCGTCAGCAATATCAACTTCACGGATTGGAAGGGCTTTAGTGAGAGGTGTTTTGCCTGCAATTTTACCGGGTTGGGTGTTGGCAGTTTCTAAGGGTACGGTTTCTTCTAAAGTTCCCCAAGCCTTACAGTTGCGGCATTGTCCCAACCATTTGCTGGATTGCCAGCCACATTCGGAGCATTGATAGCTAGTTTTTACCTTGGCCATGCTTTAACTCTAGCGCGGGTGTCCTAACAACGGTTGTTGCGCGGTAGGCTGGAAGCATATGGCGTAATTATCTACGTCTGGGAACATAAGGAGGACGTATATGGCTAAGCGGGATTCCGGCACTTCTGGAGTGCTCGTTATTGGTCTGGGACGTTTCGGATCGGCAGTGGCGGCATCTTTAGACAGTCTGGATCGTGAGGTTTTAGCTGTAGAGAAGTCCCCGCGGATTGTTACCCAATGGCAGTCGCGACTTCCGGTAGTTCAAGCTGACGCTACCAGTGCGGAGGCGCTCGAACAATTGGGGGCGACTGATTTTCAAGCCGCAGTGGTGGGGGTAGGAACCGCCTTGGAAGCATCGGTGCTTATCACCGCTAATCTGGTGGATTTGGGGATTGCTTCGATTTGGGCGAAAGCCACTTCGCTAGAGCATGGCTCTATTTTGAAGCGGATTGGGGCTCACCATGTGGTTTATCCAGAATATGATGCCGGCGTGCGTACTGCTCACTTGGTGGGCGGCAAGATGCTGGACTATATCGAGATGGATCGTAAGGGCTTCTCGGTGGTGAAAATGCGTCCTCCTAAGGTTTGTCATGGTTTCACTTTGGAGGAGTTGGATTTGCGTTCGAAGTATGGGGTTACGGTGATTGGGGTGCTGTCTGCGGGACAGCCATTTGAGTATGCCTCTCCGCAGTCTCGTATTGATGCTAATGACATTATTATTGTGTCCGGTGATGCTGAACTTTTGGAGCAGTTCGCGCAGATGCCTTAGCCTACTTTTTGTCAGGATATTGATTTAGGAATTTACGAGGACGGGGCGAGGATTGTTCTTAGCGCCTATTTTCTCTTTGTGGCAGCTCTAACAGGTGTTGCTGTTTTAAGGTCAGTTTTCGCTAGATTTTTGGGTATTAACCTAGATTTTTACCTGGATTATCCGATGATGGGGCGTTCTTCGGGCATTCTGATAACTCGGCGGCGCTCGCGCAGCGCGAGCGCCGCCGCGACCGTCATAGTACCAGTCCTACCTGCAAACATTAGGATTACTAGGGAATATTTTCCGATTATTGGTAAATCGGGGGTAATTCCGGTTGATAGTCCTACGGTGGCAAAGGCAGAGATTACTTCGAATCCGATTACGTCCATCGAGTAATCGGTTACTGACAGTAAGAAGAAGATTGCGGTCACTACGATTATTGCTCCCAGACCGGTAACTGCTACCGATAGGCGCACTACCGAGGGGGGTATGCGCCGATGGAATGCTTCCACATCCCGGTCGCCACGCGCCTCGGCAATTATCGCTAATATCATCACCGCCAGGGTTGATACTTTGATACCGCCGGCGGTAGAGGCCGATCCGCCACCGATAAACATCAACACATCTAATAGGAACCAGCTTCCTCTGGTCATTTGTCCCACGTCGATGGTGCTGATTCCGGAGGAACGAGAGTTTACGCCGAACAGGATGGAGGTTTGGAGAGAATCTCCGGTGCTCATAGCGGCGAATGTGCCCTGATTGTTCCATTCTGAGAACGCGATTACCACTGCGGTAACCACCCATACTGCCGTATAGGTAGTTATGGTTAGTTTCGAGTGCAAAGTTAAGCGATGGGGGGAACGCCAGTTCTCTTTTAGGTCTAGCATCACTGGAAAACCGAGGGCTCCCAGGAAAGTTCCGAGGATTATTGGGCTAACCATCCACCAGTCACCAAGATGGGCTTGCATGCCTTCGGGGAGGTTGATAAATCCCGCATTGTTAAAGATTGATATTGATTGAAATAGGGCGTGCCAGATTGCTGAGGAAATGGACTCGTTTAGGGTTATAAACCGGGGAAGTAGAGCAATAAAAAGAATAAATTCACAGGTTAGAGAGGTTACTATCACGGTGCGGATAAGACCGCCAACTTTTCCGAGGGAGGCGGTTTTTTCGGTTGCTGCCAACATGCGTTGGGTGAGTCCAATATGGCGTGAGACCGCTAGCGCCAAGATAGATGCCAGGGTCATTACCCCCAGACCACCGATGTGAATTCCGAGGATAATTACTATTTGTCCAAATAGGGACCAGTACGAGGCCGTATTGACTACGGTCAGTCCGGTTACGCAAACCGCGGAGGTAGAGGTAAATATAGCGTCTACCAGGTTGGCGGGTTTTCCGGTCGTGGTGGCAATCGGTAAGGATAGCAACAAGGGCATTACCAGGATGATTGCACCGAAAAGTATTAGCACTAGGCGCGCGGGGGAGGTGCGGGCTAAGTGGTCTATTGATTGCTTAAATCTGGTGCGCTTGCTTTTGCGCTGTTGCTTTGCCATCACACCTCCTGTTTTTAAGCGTATTTCTAGCAATCTATCCTGCCTTGATATTAGCGCGCAGTTGCTAGTTTCGGTTAGGAGGAGCGGTAATCGTTTCTACGGGGTTATTTGGGGGTAGGGAAAACTGTTGTTTCGTCCTCGAAAAAGTTTATTTATAGTAAATGTTTCTTCAAGACATTGTAGATAACTTAAAACGTTAGTGATTTTTTAGTAAGCATCCTGTGACAGTTGAGAAAAGTGGGCTTCATGGGGTATTTTTATAGATAGATGTCGAGCGCCCAGATTCTCTAGGTAAACGACTTAAAATTTGTAGACAGCCCCCAAACCGGCATGGATTAAAACTCAGGACGGAACAGTTATGGCACAGGAGCAAGCTCCACGCTTCGTGACAGTGGCAGAGGTCGCGGATTTGATGCGCGTGTCCAAAATGACGGTTTACCGCATGATTCACGCTGGCGATATTCCCGCAGTCAGGGTGGGTAAATCATTTAGAGTACCCACCGCTGCGGTAGATCAGATGATGGGGCAAGGTTTTGGTGATTGGGAACAGACCTCCGGCGTAGCCAATAGTTAGTATCCGCTCAGGTGTTGTATAGTAGGGCAAGAAAAATACTCTCTGGTTTTATCTGCGCCCTGGGCGCACCAAGAAGCAAAAGGAGGGCCTAGTGGGCTCGGTTATTAAGAAGCGCCGCAAGCGCATGTCAAAGAAAAAGCACCGTAAACTGTTGCGTAAAACTCGTCACCAACGTCGCAACAAGAAGTAACGGCGGTAATAGTAAAAAATGGATTCAGGTAAGCCTGAATCCATTTTTATTTCTCGCCCCTGCAGGTCTGCTCGGGTGATAATACCCAATGGGCATTAGCCCCTCTTGGTATCTAATAGCGCCGCTAGTCCTTACGCTCTAACGCACTGTTGGTGACCAGTATTCTGTGTCCTCTTTGATAGGGCATAATTCTGGCTGACACTTCGGGACGGAGTCTACCTGGATAGATACTCTAAGTGTCAGGCTTGTCGCCCTTAAGTGTCAGAAATAATTATTTCTGACACTTCATTTGTTAGGGTGGAGATATGAAAACTCCCGCGATGCCTCCTGACTATATTGAGGAGTTTGCCAGTGCCACAAAAACCCTCGGCGGTAATCTTGCTGCAGCCTTGGGGAAAAGCTCTCTTGAGCCCTATGACCCTTGGGATAAGTTTCGCCACCAAACCCCTCCCTTTGATTTAAATATTTCTCAATGGTGGGGGATTGTTCGGTTGCAGCGGGAAAATAATGCAATCCCTATTGCCCTCAGGCAGCAGTCGGGAAGGCCCTTCCGTTATTGCCTTCCCGCTTTTATTTCTCGAGAATGTTACTTCTTGGGTCAAAAGTTATCTAGTTTGGACACGAGCGTATCTTCGTATCAGCGTCACAAGTTCATTTACAACGGATTGACCGATGAAGCCATTTATTCCGCCCAGTTAGAAGGGGCATCTACCTCGCGGCGGGTTGCCCGGCAGCTGTTGGAACAAAACCGTGAGCCTAAAGATATCAGCGAAAGAATGATAGTTAATAACTATTTGGCGATGGAGAATTTGCAGGACTTGCTGGATCGTGAGGCTACTCCCGATTTTATTAAAGACCTACACCGTACCGTTACGGAGGGGACTTTAGAGATAGCAAGCGATGCGGGCACGGTACAGTCTGATCAGAATGACCGGGTAAAGATATTTGGAGACTCGAATCAGATTATTTATGTTCCGCCGCTGGCAAGCGAGTTACCTGCCCGAATACAGGAGCTGTGCGACTTCATAAATAATCCTGAGCCGTGGATGCACCCGCTGTTGAAAGCGATGGTTGTACATTTCATGATGGGGTATGATCACTATTTCGCTGATGGCAACGGGAGAACTGCACGATCCCTGTTTTATTGGATGTTGCTGAAAGCAGGTTTTCCGGCAGCCAGATTTTTGGTGGTTTCCTCATTACTAAAGCAAGCGCCTGCTCAGTATGCGCGGGCTTTTTTGAATGTAGAATATGACGACGGAGATCTTACGTATTTTTTTATTTATCAGCTAAAAATCCTTCGCAGAGCGGTGGAGCATCTGGAGAAATACCTAGCGGATGATCGCCGTCAGGCGGCAGAGCTTAAAGAAGGGTTGAAAGATCGCGCCGACTTGAATAATCGGCAAATCGATATTTTGTTGGAATCTCGGGGGGAGCCAGAAATGCTGTGGACGGCGCAGATGGTGGCGGAGCGATTCCGGGTGTCTCGTCCTAGCGGGCATGGTGACTTAAGTGGTCTGGAAGAGATGGGGTTTTTACGCAGAGGACGCAAAGGTCGCTGGGTTGTTTGGCGGGTAGTACCAGGGTGGAAAAAACGGCTCAGTTCGGGTTCCGGAGATGACCCTGACAGTTAGAAGGGCGGTATTACCTGGTAAAATACTCTAAGTGTCAGGCTTGCCTCCCTGAAGTGTCAGAAATAATTATTTCTGACACTTAAGGTGTATGGAAGCTATTTGAACGTTTTTAAGAAATCTGCTGGCGGTAATAACACTGCTCCAGGAGTATGGGAATGGAACACGCTTTAGGAGCTAAGCGGGAAGCAGATAGGATTAGGCACAGAAGTAACGAAAGGCGAATTATGGGTATCCAGGCAGGTCACTACCATAGATTTCGCTCTATCTTGCGCGAAAAATTTCGCGGAGAACTCCTAGATTCCCGGGCTGACCGCGCCGTCTACGCCACGGATTCCTCTAACTATCGGATTCCTCCAAGGCTTATTGCCTGCCCAGTAGATCAAGACGACCTGCGGATACTACTTCAGGCTGCCCGGGAATGCCGGGTACCAGTGACTGCCCGGGGCGCGGGTACCTCGTGTGCGGGAAATGCCATTGGTCCCGGAGTAGTAATTGATTACTCGCGCCACCTGAATCGAATCATAAAAATTGATGCCGAAAAGCGTTACGCCATCGTAGAACCAGGGGTAGTGCAATCCCAGTTACAGCAGGCGGCCGCTAAATACGGCTTACGATTCGGCCCCGATCCTTCAACCTCTTCTCGCTGCACCATCGGTGGCATGATCGGCAACAATGCTTGCGGGCCGCACGCCACCGCCTATGGGCGCACCTCCGATAACGTTTTAGAGCTGCGGTTAATTGATGGGTTAGGGCGCGAGATTATAGCTGGACAGCCCCCGCAAAAGGCCGGGTCAGCTTCCCTGCAAGATTCGTCCTCCTGCAGCGAGCAAATCAAACAGATTCCCGGTCTAAAATCCCTGGTAGCAGCGAATCTAGCTACTATCCGCACCGAATTTGGACGCTTTGGACGACAAGTATCCGGCTATTCCCTGGAGCACCTGCTACCAGAAAACGGCTGCGCCCTCGCCCCTTTTCTGACCGGAACCGAGGGCACTTTGGGGGTTCTCACTCAGGCAACCGTGCGCCTCGTTCCGCTTCCCAAAGCTCCCGTACTGGTGGCGTTAGGTTTCCCAGATATGATTGCCGCTGCCGCTGCCGTCCCTAAAATCCTCCCCTTAAAGCCCCTGGCAGTGGAGGGGATGGATGCTCGGTTAGTGGAAGTAGTGCGCAAACATAAAGGCTCAGGTGCAGTCCCAGATTTGCCGCAAGGTAGCGGCTGGCTGTTATGCGAGGTCGGCGGGGAAGGCGTAGATGAGGATGCCGCCTTACAACGGGCACGCCAACTCGCGGATGCTTCTGGAGCCAGCGGAGAGGCAGTCATGATTTATCCTCCCGGGGCTGATGCAGCTGCTCTTTGGCGGATTCGCGCAGATGGAGCGGGACTGGGAGGACGAACTCCTCGGGGAGATCAGGCCTGGCCAGGTTGGGAAGACGCGGCGGTACCTCCGGATAATTTGGCCGCCTATCTGCAGGATTTCCAAAAGCTGCTAGAAAAGTTCGGGTTGGACGGACTGCTGTATGGGCATTTTGGGGACGGATGCGTACATGTACGGCTCAATATGCCACTGGGGAGTGCTTCCGGACTAGGTAAATCGCGAGAATTCTTATTTGCCGCCGCGGAGCTGGTTGGAAAATACGGTGGTTCTATTTCCGGGGAACACGGGGACGGTAGAGCCAGGTCTGAGCTACTACCAAAAATGTATTCCTCGCAGGCAGTAGACTTATTTGCGCAAGTCAAAGCCTTATTTGATCCTGATAACTTGATGAATCCCGGGGTACTGACGGGACCGGCAGGTCCGGATGGGGTGGAAGTAAACGTGCGGCGTACCCAAGCGCACGCCCTTAAAGCCCGCCCAGAAGGCTTTGCTTTTTCCGAGGACGCCGGTAGCCTTACCGATGCTTTCCATCGCTGCACCGGGGTGGGAAAATGTCGCGCCGATAACAGCGGGGCGGGCGGATTCATGTGTCCGTCTTTCCAAGCAAGACGGCGTGAGCAGGATGCGACTCGCGCCCGGGCGCGTATCCTGCAAGAAGCTACCAACGGGGGGCTAATTCACGGATTGTCAGACCCCGAAATCTGGCAGGTGCTCGATTTATGTCTAGCGTGTAAGGCATGTTCTGCGGATTGTCCTGCCGGGGTCGATATGGCAAAGTGGCGAAGCGAAACCCTATTTCGACGCTACCAGGGTAAACTTCGTCCAGCCTCGCATTATGCCCTGGGATGGTTACCGCGGTGGCTGCGGCTAATGGCAAGAATACCCGGAGCAGCGCAACTGGCTAATTTGGGTACCAAGATTCCCCTATTGAGTAAGCTTGCCCTGAAACTGCTTCACCTGGATACGGAGCGTGCGCTTCCTCTTTTCGCGACTCACTCTTTAGAAAGCCAATATCCGAACCGCCAACTATGGCCGAAAGCATCAGAGATTTCCCCCTGGGGACAAGGTTTTTTCGGAAAGTCCGGAGTAATAGCGGATAAAGAAAATGCAGATAAAGCCGGAAAAAGAACCCGCCAGGCGGCGCTTTCAGCCTCCAAACCCGTGGTGATTTGGGCAGATTCTTTTTCGCGGGGACTGGACCAACGCGGAGTCAAAGCCGCTATTCAGTTGCTGAGCAGGGCAGGATGGCAGGTGTTTTTGGCGCCCCCAGATGCTTGTTGCGGACTGACCTGGATTACCACCGGGCAACTTAAAGGGGCACGCAGACACCTCGAAAGACTTCTTGAACGTTTGGGGCCGCTTGCCGCTAATGGAATCCCGATTGTGGGAATTGAGCCCTCATGTACCGCGGTGCTACGAGATGACCTCTTAGAACTCCTCCCAGCTGACCCACGCGCCCTAATGGTTAGGGAAGCTACCTTTACTCTTGCGGAATTCATAACCACTAACTGTCCCGACCTGCGCTTACCTGACCTCACCGGGGTGAAAGTAGTCGCTCAACCGCACTGTCACCACTATTCAGTAATGGGCTGGGAAGCCGATCGCGCCCTAATCGAGAAAACTGGCGCGAATCTGGTGGAACTGCAAGGTTGCTGCGGCATGGCCGGTAACTTCGGAATGGAAGCCTCGCACCGCCAGATGTCGTTAGCGGTAGCCGAGCACGCCCTCCTACCGCAGTTAAAAGCCAACCCGGACGCTATTTTCTTGGCGGATGGTTTTTCTTGTCGCACCCAAGCAGAAACTTTAGCTGGTCGCGGCGGTATTCACCTGGCGCAGCTACTATCAGCTCCCAGTGCCACCGCTCTAAAGAACGCTACAAAACGCATCGGCACGTCCTCAGAAAATAAATCATAGAGCCAGTCTCGGCGCGGAAACGGGTGTCTCAGTGGATATCCGTGACACAATAGGAGAGGAATCCTAAAGCTAAAACAGGGAACGGTGAGTCGATGGCACTCTTTGAACTAGAATCAGGTCGCCTAATACCGGCACAGTTTGGCACGCCGGTAGGGCATGGATTAGAGATGGATGTGCTGGAATCTATCCGCTCGCAGGTGCTAGAGGTAATTGATCGTCCTCTGTTTCCGGTTGCATGGGCAGGAAACGGCGGTCAATCTGGAACTGGTCCGCATTCATTGACCGCGTTAGATGCCTCTGGTCAGGTTGTTTCGGTAGAAGTACTCTCCCGTCTAGACCCGGTCAGCCTGGTAGCTGCAATTTCACGTCTCGGGCAGGTATCCGGGCAAGGATGGATGGATTTAGCCAGTCAATATCCGGGGGGAGTGCAAGCTTTCCAAACCGGCTGGGCAGAGTTCCGCGAAGCCATGCCACCCACCACACAACCAGGTCCTCGCTTAATCCTGGTGGTAGGAGAAATAGATGAGGGTTGCTATTCGGCGCTCGGGGTGCTGCGCAGTTCCGGTCTGGAAATCCATCAGGTTTCTTCACGACAAATGTCCAATGGCAGACGCTTTTTAGAGGTCGCGCAGCTCACCCCCAGCAATATCAGCTACGCACATCCCCAGATTGGGGGACATCGTGCCCCAGCTCCGCAGATTTCTTGGCATATTGATGACAATCCTGCTTCCGCTGAAGAACCAGAGATTACTCTGGTTCCGCCTGCCCCGCCGGTTCCTCCAACTGTTTCCGAGGGCGAGACTGATGCTGAGGTAACTTCAGATGCGGATAATGGGCAGGGGATATCAGAGTCTACAGAGTTAGATACCCCGGAAAACCGGGTTGCTGCTGCTGAAGAGCGCCCCGGTGAAGAAGATGTTCCTGCTGAAGAGGACAATGCCCAAGGTTTAGAGAGCCATGAAGTACAGGCGCAGTCAAACGAGCCGGTCAGCGAGTTAAAGCTGCTGCAAAAAGATGCCGAAGGCTTGCAATCTATTTCGTCACTGGTGGGACAAGATGCAGTGCTGCTGTGGTCTGATAATCAGGGACGGATTTGCGAAGCTCTCCTGAAGGAAGAAGGCGTGATTGACCCTGGGGACGGGCAGCTCACCGATCAGGTTCAGATAGCATTTGAAAAGGTCGGAGGGGATAGCTCCCTGGACGGGTGGGAAGCGTTCCGAATTGGGAATCTGCAAGGTCCGTCCTTGGCGGAAGCTATCGCCGAGGTTAATACCGAAATTGAACGCAATACCGCTCCACACCAGAGAAAACATGGTCATTAAAGGGAAAAGATGGAAAATAATGGTTTAGCTGTCGCTGGTTTGCCAACGCAGCCACCGCCGGCTCCAGCGCCGTTAGGGAAATGGGTAGCAGATATCCTCGGTAAAGGTTTTCAAGCACGCACTTTAGAGCTTCCTCGCGATGAAGAGGGCGAATTGTGCGCTACCGTAGTCAGGCATCTGCCCGCCGAGGATCCTTGGATGATTGCCGAAACTCCCACTACCCCCACTTTTATTTGTCTTTTTTTGCACGGTTGGAATGATTATTTCTTCCAGCGGGAACTGGCGCGCCATGTTTCCCTGTCAGGGGGAGCATTTTACGCAATTGACCTGTGTAAATACGGGCGTTCGCTGCGGAAATGGCAGACCTTTGGCTGGACGGATGATCTTGTTTCTTACGACCTAGATATTTATGCGGCTTTAGAAGTAATACGGGAAGAACATCCGGATTTACCTCTAGTTATGGCTGGACATTCTACCGGGGGGCTGACAGCAGCCTATTGGGTGAACCGACACCGGGATCAAGTGGCAGGACTGCTGCTTGATTCCCCCTGGATTGAAATGGCGGGGGGAACTTCCCAGCGTTTCGGGGCGCGCGCCCTCGCAGAATTGTTTTCCCGGCGGGCAGCCAAGAAAGAGGTTCCACTGCAGTCAGCTGACTCCGCTTACGTAGATTCTTTGATGGGTTGGGATAAAAAAATCGACGGAACTTTGCCTAAGCGACTTGAGCCTTTCCGTCGAGACCCCGCAGTGGCAGGTTGGCCACTGATTCGACAGTGGAAAGGTAGTGCCGATGCGGTAGTGCGTTTTGGCTGGGTACGTGCGATTACTGTCGCTCAAAAGCGGCTTTTATCGGGTGAACCTACGGAGGTGCCTACCTATTTCTTGACTTCTACCGCTTCTTCTAGCGGGAAACGTAAACGGGAAATGATGTTTACTGATTCGGTGCTAAACGTCCAAACCATGTGCGCGAATGCCTGGCGGCTATCCCGTCGCGTGACCATGGAACGTTACCCCGGAAAACACGATCTATTCTTATCTTTCCCCGATGTGCGTCAAGAGGTATGGTTCGGCATTCACCGTTGGCTTGCCGAAGCCTTGCCGGGGCAAGCTCGTCCTATAAGTGAAATCGGCGAGACCGCAGCCCGCGCCATCTGCCCCTAAGGGGTAGTTAGCCAGTATTATGTTTACCACTTTCTTATGTTTCGGTATATTCTCGGGTTTCGTCCAGGTAAAAAGTTAGGGGGATGTAGTGAGCAAATCAGTGTTTGCAAAGCTGAAACAGGGCTACCAGGAACAATCAACTGTTAAACGCGCTTTGGGGAGCGGAACAATTTATGCTTTGAGCACTTTTTCCTGGTATGCGTTGCCTGACTATCTACCTTCCCGCAAGTCTCGCACTGGCATAAAAGTATTGTTGCTAGCCGGGGAAATAGCTGCGGGATGGATTATGGGCGTTATCCCCTCGCTGCAAATTAACCCTAAAGATGCAGATAAAAAGGGTTGCGCGGAGCGCAGAGGTGCTTGCGAATGTCACCGAGATGCCGCGGCGGGCAAGACTGAAAATAGTCAGCAGGGGGAATTTTCAGAGGAGAAAAATCCCTGCGAATGTTGCGACCCGGAAAATGTTACGGAAAGCGAAGAGGAAGATACGGTCATCACCATCCCGACAGCAGTCGCCTTTACTTTTGGTGCCTTCCTGCTTTCGTTAGTGCCCCTCGGGGAAAAACTTATTTTTTCGAGGGGAGAAAAAAGACGTCGGGCAGGTCACCGTTATGCGCACACCAAGCAAGCAATGTGGTTAGCAATCTTTACGGGAATATTGAGCGCGATTACTGAAGCTATCCCAGATCCAGAAGACGAGCTGGCATAGGATTTCCGACGGTAACCCGGTAAATGTTATTGATTCACCTGGATTTATATCCCTCTATGAGTGTTTTTAAATAATAAGCTCTCAGCTAGGCAGTTAAGTTGGAAACTCCAAAAGAGTCTCCCCTCGAGAGCCTAGCTGAGAGCTTTACCGGGGATTCACCGCCCAAGGAGGGATCCCAATCTGAGCGAGCCTAAGCGTTGCTCCAGGGGTCGGCGGTGAAACCGTTCTTTTTATTTATTGGCAGTGGCTTGCTCTTGGGAAGCCAACTTTTCGATTGCAGCCACATCTGGCTGTGGAGTGTGTGGCAGGTTGGTATTGATTTGTACCGAGGGGTTCTTTAGGTCAATATCCGTGTCATCTACCTGGGGGCTGTAGGGGAGTTTTCCATTTAATACGTCGTAAACCCGCTGGCGGTCAATGGTTTTGGTCCAGGTGGCAACCAGTAGGGTAGCAACTGCGTTCCCGGTGAAGTTGGTGAGGGCGCGTGCCTCTGACATGAAGCGGTCAATACCTACGATTACTCCAACCCCATCCAGTAGTTCGGGACGGTGTGACTGTAGACCGGCCGCCAAAGTAGCGATACCTGCCCCAGACACCCCAGCTGCGCCCTTAGAGGCAATCATCATGAATACCAGTAAACCGATTTGTTCTGCCATTCCCATCGGTTTATTCATGGCGTCGGAAATAAAAATAGCCGACATAGTCAGGTAGATAGCGGTTCCGTCCAGGTTAAACGAGTAGCCGGTGGGTACTACGATACCCACGGTTGCTTTTTGAACCCCGAGATGCTCCATTTTCCGCATCAGGTTTGGTAGCGCGGATTCGGAGGAGGAAGTCGCTACAATCAGCAAGTATTCTTTCGCTAGGTATTTCATGAGTTTGAAAATATTGAAACGCCCAAATATTCCTAATACCGAGCCGAGGACGACGCAAATAAACAGAATACAGGTTATATAGAATGCCACCATCAGCAATAACATCTGTCCTACTGCTTTAGCGCCGGTAGAACCGACAACCCCTGCCATAGCGCCGAATGCGCCGATGGGAGCTAGCCACAGAACCATGTAGAGCACTTTGAAAACCAATTTTTGGATGGCTTCAACTGCGCGCAGAATTCCGTCTCCCGTTTTGCCGAGGCTCTGTACCGCGAACCCAACTAGCAGGGCGATAAACAGGGTTTGGAGGACGGAACCAGCGGTGAGCGAGGAGAAGAAAGTATCGGGAATGATTGATTGAATAAATCCAATAATCCCGTCGCCCTTTTGCTTAGCTCCAGAGGTGAACTGGCTAGCAGCTCCTTTGGTGGCTTCAATATTGAGGTCGTGTCCCGGCTCTATCAGGTTTCCTACCCCTAGGCCGATCGCTAGAGCAAAGGTAGACATGGCAATAAAGTAGGCGAGTGCGATTCCGCCGGCTTTCCCTACCGAGGCTGCGGCTCGTACCGAACCGATTCCGAGGACGATGGTGCAAAAGATTACGGGGACAATCATCATGGTGATGAGTCGGACGAAGGTGGTACCGACCACCTTGAATTCCTTGGCTATATCGGGGGCAGTTATCCCGAAAATAATCCCGGCTACCACTGCGATTATTACGCCGATATATAACCAGTGAGTGTTGTCTTTCTTTGGCTTTTTGCTTTCTGGAACGTAGGGTCTGCTGGCGGTTAGCTCGGTAACCGCCAGGCTAGATTCCCCGGTTACTTCGTCTTTGTTCTTTTTGTGTTTGAGCATAGACATGGAGGAACTCCTGATGTTGGTGATTCTGTTTTATAGGAATCTGGGACTAAGTGACTAGGAGGAAAATAAATATTTATCTTCTCATCGAAGTGTAAAAGTAGGCTATAACCACTAAAGTCTTGATGCAAGAGTAAAACTTTGGTTTCCCCCATATTTTGTTTGTAGGTCTTTTATCCTATATTGTAAAAGCGTGTTTGTGAGATAGCACACATCATGGTTTTTTGGGTCTTATCGCCTAAATGTTCAAGTGTTTTTGAGTTGTTTTGTAGGCGGGCGGTGCTAGGTAAAAGTCACGGGGTGGCTGGGGTCTTGAGGGTTTAACTCTCAACTCAACTCTCAACTGTAACTCTCTATAGTTGAGAGCTACATGAGAGTTGAGTTGAGAGCTTGCTAGATTGAGGATTGGAGGGAGAAGGGCACTCTAGTAGCGACTGTGGACAGATATGCTCTCTTGAACTAATCTGCTGCGCGTTATAATCTGCTGCGCGTTAAATAACCCACAAAAGCGCCCTATCCTGTTCTTCTGCCTTGACCTGCTGGGAAAATGGCTGCTAAATTGGCTACTGCCCAAGATCGCCGGTGCCCACACCAGTGGGTTTAAGTTCCAGATTGGAAGCCTGTGTAGGTTGAACGATGCGTAACGTATCGAAAATAGTTGCGTGTCCTCAGAAAAAGAGGACGTCCTTCCCCCCCCGGGGAAGATAGCAGCTAGGATTGGTACGTTTATTTTCGCCCCGTGCAATCTGCGCGGGGTTTTCTTGTTCTGGTCCCCGGCACGGATAAACGGAAGGAGGGTCAAATGGCGAAAGCTGATAAGCAAGGAATGATTGCCCAGCTGGAAGAAAAAATCAGCTCCGCATCGGCCCTGCTGCTCACCGAATACCGCGGTTTGACCGTGGCTCAGATGACCGAGCTACGCAAGAACCTGGCAGGAACGGCTACTTATTCCGTCACGAAGAACACGCTGGTGCGTATCGCTGCCAAGAACCAGGGAATTGACTGCCTGGACGAGGAACTGACCGGTCCGATTGCAATCGCATTCGTAACTGGAGAAGCCGTAGATGCAGCCAAAGCGCTACGTGACTTCGCTAAGAATAACGAGCAGTTGGTAATCAGGGGCGGTTTCCTAGATGGCAAGTTCTTGACTGCCGATGAAGTCAAGCAGCTAGCTGAACTGGACAACCGCGAAACCACGCTGGCCAAACTGGCTGGTGCGATGCAAGGCAAGCTGGTACAGGCTGTCTATATGTTCAAGGCGCCCGCCGTCAAAGCGGTACGCACCGTGGACGCCCTGCGCGAAAAGCAGGAAAAAGCGGCTTAATAAAGCCGTATAGATCGACAAGAAAAAATCTGCCTCGCGTGGGCAAAAAGAAAGGAATGCCAAAATGGCTAAGCTCAGCAAAGAAGAGCTAATTGATGCTTTCAAAGAAATGACTCTGTTGGAACTATCGGATTTCGTTAAAGAATTCGAAGAGGTATTCGACGTAGAGGCCGCAGCTCCCGCAGCTGTCGCTGTTGCTGCCCCCGGTGCTGCCGGTGGCGAAGAAGCAGCTGAAGAAAAGAGCGAATTCGACGTAGTGCTCGAAGCTGCTGGCGACAAGAAGATTGCTGTAATCAAGGCTCTGCGCGCCCTACAGCCCGGACTGGCTCTGAAAGAAGCCAAGGAAAAGGTTGATTCCGCTCCCACCACCATTCTGGAGGGCGCATCCAAGGAAGACGCCGAAAAAGCCAAAGCTGATTTGGAAGGCGCGGGTGCTACTATCACTCTGAAGTAAGGCTAGTTAGTCTTTTACTTTAAAAAGGCGGTGCGGGGAAATTCTTCCCCGCACCGCCTTTTTTATAAAGAAGCTAATCTAAAAGAAGGGGTTAATATCGGGTTAATATCCAAAAGGAAGGGGCTGCTAGATAATGACCGTACTGCGGCACCTAGGTAAAAAAGAATGGCTGCTCAGCGCGCTGGCGATTATCACCATTATTTGCCAGGTTTTCTTAGATTTGCGCCTGATTGATTTCATGCAGACCATCACCGAAATGATTGTGAAACCAGGTGCTACCGTCAGCGGGGTGCTATCTGAAGGCGCAAAAATGCTCGGCTGCGCCGCCGGATCCATGGTAGTAGCCATAGTCACCGGTTATTGCATGGCCATGATCGGTGCCACCGTCGCCCGCAACTTACGGCAAGCAGTGTTTACCAAAGCGATATCCCTCCCCCAAGCAGACTTTGACCGTTTCGGCGCGCCCTCGCTAATTACCCGCTCCACTAACGATGTCACTCAGCTGCAAATGTTTGTGGTTATGGGGTGTCAAATGATGGTGAAAGCCCCCATCCTTGCCATTTGGGCAATCGTAAAAATCGCCGGGAAGAACCTGACTTGGACCGCCGCTACCGGGGTTGCGGCGTTGATACTGCTGGTCATGATTTTCATCATTTGGCGAATCGTGATGCCGCGGATGATGCGGATGCAGCGGATTACTGACGACCTGAACCGAGTAACGCGCGAACACATGGAGGGAGTGCGGGTTATCCGTGCCTACGGCTCCCAGGATTTCCACGAGCAGCGTTTTGAAGCCACCAACACCGAACTAACTAACACGCATCTGATGGTATCCGGAACTTTTTCCTTCATGATGCCGGTGATGAACACGGTGATATCCGGGCTTAACCTGGCGATTTATGTTCTGGGTGCTTTTATGATTTCCGCAGCTGCCGGCGCGGAAAAAATAACCCTATTTTCACAGATGATGGTATTTTCGGGGTACGCGACCCAAGCAATTGGCGGATTCTTGATGATGGCAATGGTATTCGTCTTCGCACCCAGAGCCATCGTTGCTAATCGCCGTATCCGGGAAGTACTAGATTGCGAACCTTCCCTAGTTGAGTCGGCCGCTACCGCCGATAAATCCACCCGCGTCCTCGAGAAAGAAACCCGCCCAGACCTACAGGAACCGGCGATTGAGTTTAGAGACGTTTCATTCCGCTATCCCGGAGCCGAAGACGACGCCCTCCATCAGATAAATCTGAAGATTGCTCGCGGGCAAACCGTAGCCCTCATTGGAGCCACCGGCAGCGGGAAAACAACACTGGTGAACCTGATTCCCCGGGTTTATGATCCCCGGGAAGGACAGGTTTTGATTAACGGCAAAGACGTGCGGGAATTGCCTTTGCTGGAACTGCGTAACCAAATCGCATATTCACCCCAAAAAATCACGCTATTCACCGGCACTATCGCTTCCAATATTGCTTTTGGAAAAGGTTCGAAAAACATTACCCCCGCCGATATTGTTGAGGCTGGCGACATCGCTGCCTGCGATTTCATTGCCGATAAAGAGGGCGAATTCGCGGCAGAAGTAGCCGCAGGGGGCACTAACTTTTCCGGCGGGCAAAAACAACGGATTTCGATTGCCCGAACCGTGGCCAGAGATGCGCAAATCTTGATTTTCGACGATACTTTTAGCGCCCTCGACTATGCCACTGACCGGGATGTTCGCGGGCAATTATCGGCGAAAGCAAACGGGAAAACCCAGATCATTGTGGCGCAGCGGATAGCTACTGTGCGAGAAGCTGACCAGATTCTAGTAATCGATCACGGCAAAATCGTGGAGCGGGGAACGCATGAGTCGCTAATGGCTTCCTCAAAGATTTATCGAGAAATTGCGCTGTCCCAACTCTCTGAGGAGGAGTTGGCATGAAAGACGTAGAAATGAACGAGTGGAGCCGGCGAGTCGAGTCGGCGCGGCGCGGCCTAGAACCAGTCGCAGAAAAAATGTCACCAGTACGCCCAAGCGGAGGCCACGGCGGGAACGTCTATGAGAAAGCCAAGAAAGGACAGTTCTCCCAATCGGTGCGCGGTCTTGCCCAGTTTTTAGGGCGCTACCGGGTAGCTATCCTATTCGCGCTAGTTTTGGCAATCGCCGGATCGCTTTTGACTACGGTCACGCCGATGTTCCTCGGGTTAATCACCGATGAGATTACCGCCGGATTGCGTAGCAGTATCGATATGGACAAAATCTTTACGCTGGCGCGGATGGCTACCCTCGTTCTCGCCTTAGGGCTCTGCTTTAACGTGGGGCAATCGCTGATTATGGTCAAAGTTACCCAACGCACTGGGCAGCGGATGCGCTCCGCGATTGACCGAAAAATCGACCGTCTCCCGCTGTCTTTCTTCGACAAAACCAGTCACGGCGACACTATAAGCCGGGTAACCAACGATATCGACACCCTGGTGAAAACCCTGCATTCGACAATCACCACTATCATTACCGGCGTAGTCACCTTGGTGGGAGCCGCTTGTATGATGCTCTACACCGAGTGGCGGATGGCGCTCGCCGGTATGGGGGTAACGCTTTTGGGGTTCGTCCTCAACGCGGTGATTATGGTGTTCTCCCAACGTTTCTTTATTCGCCGGCAGTCCTACCTGGGGAGCCTAAACGGGCATATCGAAGAATCTTTATCCGGGCAAGGGATTATCAATATCTATAATGCGGGATCCGCCACCAGTGCCGAGTTTAACCGTCGTAACCAGCGACTATTTAATGCGACTTGGCGCGCAGATTTCCTCTCCCAGTTAATGATGCCGATTATGGGATTTGTGGGAAACCTCGGTTACGTGGTGGTATGCGTACTGGGCGCAGTCTTGGTGGTGAAAGGCTATGTAACTATCGGAGTAATCGCCGCATTCATGCTCTATATCCGGATTTTCACCCAGCCGCTATCGAACCTAGCTTCTGCCGCGGCCTCCTTCCAGTCAGCAGCCGCTGCCGGAGGGCGCGTTTTTGAAATCCTGGAAGAGGACGAGCTACCGGACGAATCCGAAAAACCGGCGCTGACCGACCAAGTAACCCGAGGTGAAGTGGAATTCCGGGATATTCGCTTCTCCTATGAAGCGGGCAAAGAAATCATTCACGGATTTTCGGCGCTGGTGCAGCCGGGACAAAACGTCGCGATAGTAGGGCCGACTGGAGCCGGCAAAACCACCCTGGTAAACCTGTTAATGCGCTTTTATGAACTGGACAGTGGGGAAATCCTCTTGGACGGAACCCCGCTTTCTGCAATGCGGCGCGAGGACGTGGACTCGCAGTTCGCTATGGTGCTGCAAGACAGCTGGATGTTCCAAGGAACCTTGCGGGAGAACCTGGTTTATTCCCGACAGAACGTATCCGAGGAACGCCTGGAGCAGGTGATCAAAGCAGTAGGGCTCAGTGACTTGGTTGCGCAGCTTCCTCACGGTCTCGATAGCGAGATTCGGGAAGATTCCGCCCTCTCTAGCGGACAACGCCAGCTGGTGACTATTGCTCGTGCCATGCTTGCGAATAAGCCCCTGCTGATTCTCGATGAGGCTACATCCTCGGTCGATACCCGCACGGAGCAGCTGATTCAGCGAGCAGTAGCCAAAGCTACTGCGGGGCGCACCTCCTTCGTGATCGCGCATCGCCTGTCTACTATCCGTGACAGTGACGTGATATTCGTGATGGAGCATGGCGATATCGTCGAGTTCGGTACGCATGAAGAGTTGTTGGCCGCCGAGGGCGCATACGCCCGCCTCTACAACGCGCAGTTCACCAAAGGTGATATTGATGCTTAAATGCTCCGTTCTTGCGTTTCGGGGCTGGCTCGGCAAAAGCACTCCGGGGATCCCTTGACCTGCTTCGCAGGTCAAGCCCCTCTCGTATCTTTTGCCGGCCGCGCCCCTATTCCGCCCGCCTAGCCGACTCGGGAAAACCTAGTTTCAGCGCTTTCTTCGCCATTCATGTCTGTGTTTTGGTGTTGCTGTGCGCTGGAAGTTGCGGGTCTGAAGAAGTAAAGGTCCTTGTAGATCCGGTTCCTTACAGATGTAAAGAATGGAATTTGTTGTGGTGGCTAAATAGGTGTGTTTCCGATGTTGGGGTGGTGGTTAAGGCCGTGGCTTTGCAGGTCGCGCCCCTTTTTCACCCGCCTAGCCTGCTCGGATAAAACCTAATCCCGTGCCTTTTTCTTCCCCATTGATGTCTATGTTTGGTATTTCTACTGGTGAGTGACCTTGATTTTCCTGTTGCTTTTACGTGCGGAGGGGAGATTTTATCCGAGTGGGTGCGGTGGGCATAAGAATTCGGAAAACGCCGCTACGTTTTCCGAATTTCTTGGGCAGGAGGAAAAATCTACCCTCTGCGCCTACATAGATGAAGCTGCCATCGCTCCTTCATCTATGTCTGTGCTTGGCATAGTTGCGCGTTCAAGGGCCGGTCTGCAATCACCTAATTTCGCCAATTCCACCAGTCAAATCGCGCCAATTCCATCAGTATGGAATATAGATACTAGTAGTAAAGATTTGTGAGTCTAGCATTTCTAAGCTAAAAATCGCGCTAGCTAGGGGGCGTTCTCGACTCTACAGCACCTTGGAGAAGAAGTCTTGGGTTCGGGGGTTCTGGGGATGGTTGATTACCTGTTCAGGGGTGCCCTGTTCCAAGATTTTACCTTCGTCCATGAACACCACGTGGTCGGCGACTTCCCGGGCAAAACCAATCTCGTGGGTAACCACAATCATGGTCATGCCTCCGCGTGCTAAATCCTGCATGACCGACAACACTTCCCCCACTAGCTCGGGGTCGAGGGCGGAAGTGGGTTCGTCAAACAGCATAAGCTCTGGCTCCATGGCGAGGGCGCGGGCAATCGCGACTCGCTGCTGCTGCCCACCCGAAAGCTGCGCCGGGTAATGGTCGGCACGGTCAGAGAGCCCTACTCGTTCCAGCAGTTCCAAGGCTTGCGATTTTGCTTTTTGCTTAGATAGCCCTTTAACCTGCATCGGGGCTTCCATCACGTTCTCAAGTGCGGTCTTGTGGGGGAAAAGGTTGAAACGCTGAAAAACCATCCCTACTTTTGCGCGTTGTCGAGCAATTTCTTTGTCGGGTAGCTTACGTAGTAGCTTCCCCTGAGAAGTAATTGACCCCCGTTTACGATCCAAAAGGGCGCGTATGGGGTTGGAGGACGGGTTTTCTTCAACCATTCCCAATAGTTCACCATTTAGGTAGATACGTCCTCCAGATACCTGCTCTAATTCGTTAATGCAGCGTAGTAAGGTAGATTTTCCTGACCCGGAAGGTCCTAGCAGAACGCAGACTTCTCCTCGTTTAACCTCTAAATCTACGCCCTTAAGCACATGTAAATCGTCGAAAAACTTATGGGCTGCCTGAACCTTAACCATTAGGTCGCGGGATTCATCTGTTTTGTTCATATTGCTCATGGTGTGTACTCGATAAATGGGTCGTCTTTTGTAGTTCCGGCGGCATTAACCGCGCGTTGTTTAGCCGAGCCAAACAGTTTCTTGCCGGCTTTATCTCCGGTACGGTTATCAAAGCCGCGCCCGTAGTAGCGTTCAATATAGCTTTGCCCCACCATCAAGATGGAAGTAATAGTTAAATACCAGATAGCTGCCACAATCAGCAGTGGTATAGGCAGGAAATTTCGATTTCCAATCGTCGAGGCAGCGTAGGTGAGCTCTAAGGTGAAGGGTACTGCGAGTACGAGTGAAGTGGTTTTCAGCATGGAAATAGTTTCGTTGCCGGTTGGGGGTACGATTACTCGCATTGCTTGCGGCAAAATAATTCGGCGCATGATTTGTCCTCTCCGCATCCCCAAAGCGCTGGCAGCTTCCGCCTGTCCGGGGTCAATCGAGTTCAGACCGGAACGAACAATCTCAGACAGGTATGCGCCCTCGTTAAGTCCTAAGCCCAATACCGCTGCTACCCCCGCATTTAGGATGGTGGCGGTGTCGAACTGGAAAAACTCTGGTCCAAAGGGGATGCCGAGGGAGAGTTTGTTGTAGAGAGTGGGGATTAGTCCCCAAAAGATTAGCTGAGTGTAAATCGGCGTTCCCCGGAAAAACCAAATATAGAACCAGGCAACCGCTTTCATAATCGGGTTGGTGGATTTACGCATAATCGCCATGGTTACGGCGAGGGTTACCCCGATTAGCATGGCTAGTACCGTTAGTAGCAGGGTATATAGGACACCGCGAACAACTGATGGGTGGAAAAGGTATTTAGCCACCATGTCCCAGCGATAGTTTTCATTAGAGATAAGACCGTGGATAATCATAGCGGCCACTATCGCTACGATGATGGCGGAGAGCGCCCGCCCCAGTGAGAATACTGGGCGCGGGCAGCTGAGCTCCACTTGGTCTTTGTATTTTTGACCGTTCACGTTTACAACCTTAACGCTAGTCCACGGCGGGGTTTAGTTCGGCTTTATCTTTGAGAGCGTCTTGAGCTCCATATAGAGTGAAGATTTTTTTGAGCGTGCCATCGTCCATGAGTTTTTGGATTGCTGCCTGGACGGCTTTGGCTAACTGCTCGTTATTCTTGGCGACTACTACCCCGTGTAGGGCGGTGTCGAAAGGCTCTCCAACTTGTTCGATTTGTCCGCCGGTCATTTTAGCTGCGTAGCCAACTACGGGGGAGTCGGCCAAGGTGGCGTCATATTGTTTGCCTACTACCTTCTGGGTGACCTCGGTCTGTAGTTTGTGAGGTTTAATGGTGATGGCTTTTTTGCCCTCGTCGGTACACTTTTTAGAGAGGGCTTCAATGGCTTCATGCTGAGCACTCCCAGTTTGTACCCCGATGGTTTTGCCGCAGGGGTCTTTGGGGTCGAATTTTTGGGGATTACCTTTGGACACGCCGTATGAGAAGCCAACTTCCGCGTAGGAAATCATGTTTGCCTGGGCTTCGCGTTCTTTCGAGACGGTGAAAGCAGAAACGCCGATATCGAATTTGCTTCCGATTTGAGGTAGGAGGGAATCAAACTCGGCGTGGGTGGTGGTCCCCTCTTTCAGCCCCATCACTTTCGCTATTGCTTTAACCATATCAACGTCGTATCCGGTCGGGGTTTGACCGTCTTCTTTTTTAAATTCGGCGGGTGCGTAATCGGTGGAGGCTCCATTCTTGAGGACGCCGGCATCTTTAATGTTTTGGGGTACTAATTTTTGGATTTCCGGGTCTGCTTTGATGCTGGAAACGTCGAAGCCTTTTTCGCCGGGGTCTGTGTTTTGCCCGGCGATATCGTCGCTCCCGGAGGTACAGGCTGCTAAACCAAAGGAGGCGAGTGAAATGGCGGCGAGAGCTGCTAGTTTACGTTTCATGATATCTCCAATCTCTAACGTCTTTAGAAAGTATGCAACACTATGAATAATTATGCAAACATTTTCGGGTTATCTGTGGTGGGTATCTCTTTGAGGACGAGTATTGAGATTTTTAGGGAGAGGGCGGCAGGTGCGCCCCGGTAGGAAAAGCCCGCTATGCTAGGGACGTGAATGAACACTGCTCCCGCAGGTCGTGGCGGGTCGTTTTCCTGGTAATTCTGTCCTTAGTGATGACATTGCTGTCCCCGCTGGGTGCGCAGGCAAGCGAAAATCCGCGCGTCCTCGTCCTCATAACCTCCGGTCTTTCCTGGTCAGACGTGAACCCGCAAGAAAAAGTGGGGAAGCAGTTCCTGGATGCGCTAGGTTCTGCCCGTGTCGCTAACTTGATTCGCCATAATGCAGCTAAAACCACCTGTCCTCTCGATGGATACCTCACTTTGTCTACCGGGATGCGGCTAACTGCTACCGAAGGGCGAAGCAGCGGGCATTGCCCTGATGTCCCTGAGCTGAGTGCCGGCACATTTTCGAGTACGCAAATAAAAGAATGGGCTAAAGATGCCCGGCAACAAAATGACCGCGCCACTCCTGGAACTTTGGGACAAAAGCTAGCTGAACACGGTAAACAGGTGTATGCGATTGGGCTAGGAGCTGCAATTGCTGCCATGGATACTTCTGGACAAGTTGCTAACTATAGCCCAAGAGCTGATCTTTCTAACTTTGCTTCGCAAATTAAAACTGTCATGGAAAAATCGGAAGTGACCATTGTTGATGTGGGGCAGGTTTCTGCTAGTAGAGACATAAAAGTTTCTCCTACCTCTTTAAATGCCACTCCTGCTGATGGTCTGCCAGGGGCGGATAGGGTGGAAAAAGCCCAAAGTAGTCAGGTGCTAGCGGCTTTGACCGCTGGTTTACAGGCAGCTAAAGATTCAGATTTAGTTTTCGGGCTAGATGTTGCCGATCATTCTGCTCACCCCCACCTGGGAATGGCGTTCGTACGCAATCCAAAGGACAAACCTGGGATTATTCGCTCGTCCTCTACCCGGCAACTGGGATTAACTTCCACTGTGGACTTCACTCAACAAATATTGGTTGCCAATGGGGTTAATGATGCGAATTATTTAATAGGGGGAAATTTTAGTATCGGGCGCGACTATGGGATGAGCGGTAATCTTGACTGGCTTCGTAATCAGTCCTTGCGCGCTGACCAGGCAACTATCCTTCAAGCTCGTTTCATCGTCCTAATCGGGGTAGCTTTGCTGCTTTCCATAGCTCTGTTAATAGGATTGCAGCGCAGAATGTCTCGACCTATTACGCGAGGTAAGCAATTGGTGGGGGTGCACCTGTGTCTAAGTGCCAGTCTGCTCGGGCCTGCTAGCGCATTAGCGGCCAATATCCCGGCAAAACTATTAGGGGCGACTGGCGGTAACTTTAGCGCCAATGCGTTGAAAATGTCGGTTCCGCTGCTTAGTTTGCAGTTTTTCTGGATAGTAATCATGATTGCTCTTATCCTCGCTGCTCTTTGTCTAGCGCTAGGTAGTCTGATTGCCAAGAAAATCCAGTTCCTGCGATACTCGGCGCCGGTGATAGTAGCTGCCTGCTTTATCATCGTTTGGATTTTGGTGAGCCTTTTAACTGGATCGCCAGACCAGATTTCTACTATGTTTTCCTCGCCGGCAACTTCAGCTACCCGCTTCTATGGGCTTAATAACAACAAATACTCCTTCTTGTTCTCAGCCATTCTGGCTTTAGAGTGTTTAATCCTCTCTCCCCTGGTAAAGCGCTTTCCTGTGCGCAGTAAACGATATTTTGTTATGGGATTCTCGCTGCTGGCGCTGGCGGTAATAATAGATGGTTTCCCCTGGTTGGGAGCCGATGTAGGTGGTCCGTTAGCCTTGATAGTGGGAGTTGGGGTCACCCTAAACCTGGTTCTAGGTAAACGGGTGACAATCTTGAAAATACTTTCCCTAATGGGAGTAGCCCTATTGTCCTCAACTCTATTCGTCCTAGTTGATAATCTCGCTAATCCGAGGGCGCGCACCCACTTTGGACGTTTTATTTCCGAGGTCGCAAACGGGGGAGGGGCAATAGTTGTTAGGCGTAAAGCTGAAGCAATGATTAACACTTTCGGTGGGTCGGTAGTGTTTACCATCTTGATGGCGCTGGCAATAGGGGTAATTGTTTTAGGAGTTTTGGCACATAAACGCGGAAAATCTCGGGGGAATTCTTTGTTTTTTGCCAGGATTACTTCCAACTTTACCCCGCTGCGCACTATTCCCGGTGCGTGTCGTTTTGGGCAGGGAGTGTTACTAACTGCGATACTTGCCGCCCTTACCAATGATTCTGGGGCGTTAATCCTGGTATGTGCGGGATTATTTACGATTCCAGCACTGAATGCAATGCTGCTACTAAATACGGGCAATAAACAATAGGCAGAAATAGGGGGGGGGCTTTAAAGTCAGGAAAGCCATAAAATTCTAGCGAATTTCGGTGAAGTGGGTAACTTTCCTGGTTCGGGTTTTGTATGCCTAAGGTGGTTTGATAGTCTTTTGTGGTGCCTGAGTGCACAGGGCGGGTTACCCAAGCGGCCAAAGGGATCTGACTGTAAATCAGCCGGCGTAGCCTTCGGGGGTTCGAATCCCTCACCCGCCACGTTGCCAGGTTTTACAACCTGGTGGCAAAGTGACAAAATATGTGGGAGCGACTTCGGTCGCACCAGAGTGCAGATTGTTCACTATTGCCCCGATAGCTCAGTCGGTAGAGCATCTCCATGGTAAGGAGAAGGTCCAGGGTTCAAGTCCCTGTCGGGGCTCTAGGGTTTGATTTACCAAGCCCTCAAGCGGCGGGGTAGCTCAGTTGGTGAGAGCGCACGACTCATAATCGTGAGGTCGCGGGTTCGAACCCCGCCCTCGCTACTTTTCAATTTCGATTGAAACGGAAACTGCCGCTGAAGGGGCGGCTCGAGATATAGAGGTAAGTAACAATGGCCAGCAAGTCGTCCGACGTACGTCCTAAGATCACTCTGGCGTGCAGTGAATGTAAAGAGCGTAACTACATCACCAAGAAGAACCGCCGGAATAATCCGGATCGTCTGGAACTGATGAAGTATTGCCCGCGTTGCCGTAAGTCTACTGCCCATAAAGAGACTCGTTAGTATTCCAGATACTATATTTACGTTCAGCTTCTTATAACAGTAAAAGCCGGGTTCTCTAGCTCAACATTTAATGCTAGTAGCTGGCTGCAATAGCTGTTAATCGTTGAACCTAGATTTTTGCTAAAAGATAACAAGGTATCTGTTTATTACTACAGTCAGCAGTGAGCTGATAATAGATATTTACCTTATTGTCGCTGGTAAAAAAGCTTAACTTAACAATAAACTTTGGGGGGCGCAACTACCGTTGCGCCCCCCAAAACTATGAAAACGGGATTAACTTCGCCCCAATCAGGCGTTAAGCCAGTTTCTGTAATGCTTTTAAGGATTTTTCAGCATTAGCTTTCGGACCTCCACCGGCGGGAGGCTCCTCATCAATCATGATGTCCTGTTCAAGCACATAGTACCCATCGAAACCAGCTTTATTGAGTTCGCAAACAATGACGCCAAAATCAATGTCGCCCTCGCCGATAGGAGCAAACATACCGGCTTTAACCCCCTGCGACCAGGTAATCTCACCGGGAAGCAGCTTGTCGGTCATTTCCTTGTGAACGTCCTTAGCGTGGACAATCACCGTGCGAGAGGGGTATTCCTTAACGATTGCCACGGGATCACAGCCACCACAAACCATATGCCCGGTATCCAGACAGAGCGCTACCTTTGATTCATCTAGCATCTTGCGAATCTCGCAATCGTTTTGAATCATAGTGCCCCAGTGTGGATGAACGCAGGCTTTAACCCCAGCCTCGGCGCAAACATCGCTAATCCGATCCAAGTTTCCGAATAAAGTCTTCCAACCGGCCTCGTCAAGAACAGGCCGATCATCGTAACCGTCACGACCGGAATCAGCCGCCAAAATCAGATATTCCCCTCCGGCAATCTTAAAGGCTTCCAGCTCCTTCTTTACCGCCGGAATGGGGTCAATCTCGGGGTCATGCATAATCGCCAGGAAGAAAGCACCTACCGGCTTCAGACCGTATTTGCCAACCTCCTTTGCCCTTGCCTCCGCCTCAATCGGTAGCCAGCCCTGCGGACCAAACTCGGTAGCAGTTAGCCCAATTTCTTTCATCTCGGTTAAAACCCGTTCCGGGCTCATCTGGTATCCCCAACCTGGAACTTCACATACGCCCCAAGAAATAGGAGCTCCCGCAATCTTCATATTTCCTCCATTGTTTATGTATTAAGGTAACGCCCCTATTGCGCACCTAGTAGCTTGTTGTTGCTATGTTCGCTTACTGCACGTCCTATTTATGCGTGCTCATCAAATACAGTTTTTCCTGCCGAAAACCTCAAAGAGGTATCTACCCTCAGCTAGGCGAGTTAAATCCCCACCTTTACGGGGCGCTGCTCACGTGCAGATTTCTCTGCCGCTTCTGCCAGTAGTAGCGCTTGGGCTCCGTCCTCGATAGAGGGAGTGGGCTTGCCGCCCTCTTTAACTATCGAGATGAAATGATTTAGCTCTGCCGCATAGGCGTCAGCGTACCGAGTAAGGAAGAAGTCCAAATAAGGCTCGCGGGAGAGAGAATAGCTATCTTTCGATAGAGAAACCGTGGTGGGACGCTGGTTATCAGCGTTTAGTTGTCCATCATGGCCGGTTACCTCTAGACGCTGATCGTATCCGGTCGCGCAATGACGGTTATTGATAATAGTGGCTACTGCCCCAGATTTAGCGGTGAGGACGATAACCGCAGCGTCATAATCGTTACAGGCGGCAATCTCACTATCTAGATTTTGCGGAATGGTAGTCACGGTGTCGATATCTCCAAGCAGGAAACGAGCCATATCAAAATCGTGAATGGTCATATCCTTGAAGATGCCGCCTGAGACTTTGATGTAGTCAGTAGGGGGAGCAGCCGGGTCACGGGAAATAATGGTGACCTGCTCGACCTTCCCAACTTCCCCCTTATCCATTAGCTCTTTTACCCGAGCAAATGAGGGGTCAAAACGCCGGTTAAACCCGAGCATAACCGTCGGATCTAGTCCTTTCAGCGCCTCACGTAGCTCTACTACTTTCGCAGTTTCCATGGCAACCGGTTTTTCACAAAGAGCAGCCTTACCAGATTTAGCTGCCGCAATGATGTGAGGAACGTGCATAGGGGTGGGAGAACCAATAATGACTGCATCTATATCAGGGTTATCCCAGATTTCATTTTCATCGCTAACTCCCCGCCCACCGTATTGAGCAGCTAGGGATTCGGCGGCATCTTTGCGCACATCGAAAACTACTTCTAGGGAAGCGTCCAGACTGGCTGAAAGGGTTTTAGCGTGAACGTGACCAATTCGTCCCGCTCCCAGTAATCCAAATTTCAACATAAAACAACTCTGTTCTGTGAGGGGGAGTGACAATCTCCCATTTCTTTGTCCTTACATTATTAAGAATAGAGTAACGGTCAAAGAATGTAAACACTAAACCCGAAAAAACGTTAAGCATTCTCAGAGCATAGCCGCTGTAAAAAGGACACTCGTCCTTTAAAATGAGGAAAATACTGGGAAAACGCTCGCGAGGTTACTTCCAGCGAAGCAACATCAAGAAACCGGCAAAAGCTACCCCCAGCCCCAAAGCTAGATTCCAGTTACCGGCGTTAGGGATTGGGTAGGCAGAAGAAGAAATGTAATAGACAACCACCAGTAGCAGTCCAACCAGCATTAACGCGACCGACAACGGAGCCCACCAACGCGGAGACGGTTTCATGTCAGCAGCCCAAGACTTATTTAACTCCTCTGGCTGTTGGGAGCGGGGGGGCTTAGCGTCCTTACGTTTACGTGACTCCGGCACGAGGTGACCTCCATAAAATGCGATAGTACTAGCTAGGTTCATTCTAGTGTGAAAGTCTCTGTAGACCTAGTTAAGTCTGTTTTCAGGTAAATTAAGTCTATGATGAAGACACGTCCCCGTCCCCACGCTAGATAAACAACTTTCGGAAGAACATGAGCAATAAAACCAAGAATGCGCGGACACAGACCGCAAGGCGACATCGCTTTGACCCCATCGGAGCTTTTGGGGAACTGCTAATAATAGTGGGATTACTGGCTGGACTATTCGCGTTTTGGGACGTGTTCGTAACAGACTGGCAGGTGGCAAGCTACAATAATCAGGCATTAACCACCTTCCAAAAACAAACTAAAACCTGCCCTAATCGCATCTCTAAAGATGAACGTACCAGCGCCCCTCCCAGTATTGGGATTAAGCAAGAGGGCGAAACCCTGGGGGCATTGCACGTTCCCAAATGGAACTATATGGTTGTGCCGGTAAAGGAAAGCACCACCCAATTGATTCTAAATACCGGAGCTGCCGGGCATTACGAAAGCACCGCTCTGCCAGGGCAGATAGGTAATTTCTCGGTAGCGGCACATCGGCGCTCGTTCGGCTCAAACTTCCGGCGTATTGATGTACTAAAGGCCGGTGACAGTGTAATCATGGAAACTGCCGGTGAATGGCTGGTATACAAGGTCACTAACCACAAAATTGTCCTCCCGACCCAATCAGATGTGATTCTCCCGGTTCCAGAACAGCCCGGAAAACAACCCACCGAACGCCTGATGACTATGACCACCTGTAACCCCGAATATGGGAACTGGGAACGCTACATTGTTCACTTAAAGTTTGACCACTGGGTTCCTCGTTCCAGTGGGGTTCCCAAAGAACTAGCAGGAGGAGGCAACGCATGTGCGGGTTAATCTGGGATTTACTTCCCGGTCCTAAATGGCTCAAATTTCTGCAGGTAATCCTGATAATCGCTCTAATCGTGATGGCTTGTTTTTGGTGGCTGTTCCCCTGGATTTCCCAAACCCTGGATTTAACCGGTACTACCGTAGACAGTAGCCCTCTGGGGTATGCCCCTACCAATTCTCTTTAACCTATAGTCGTCCTATCCAAGACCGGTAAATAAAGATAGGGCTATCTTTTACTGGTTGGGTTCGGGACCCTCTGGGCTTTCACTGTTCGACGGCTCGGGTGAGGCGCTAGTAGAGGGCGAGTGTGCAGGGGTCTTAGCTACTTTGACAGTGACTGAAGTACCAACTTTTACCCGACCGTTAGGCTCAATTGAAATGATTTGACCGTTAGGGGTTTTATTGGTTTCCTCGGTAACCGTATTAGTTTGCAACCCCAAAGTAGCCAGGTATTTTAGTCCCTCATCTTGGGATTTTCCTACTACCTTTGTAGAATCAATCGAAACATAGCCAGAGGATAATACCAAGATAATTTCCTCATCGGCGCTGGCGGAACTGCCTGCCTCCGGGGTAGTGCGAATTACGCGATTAGCCTCTACCTTGGAGTCGTCCTCGTACTTGACGGAGCCTACTCGCAGTCCCGCATCTTCTAAAGTCTTTCTAGCTGCATCTTGAGTTTGACCCGAAACATCGGGAACTGTAATTTCGGCAGCTCCAGATGAAAGCTGAATGGTGACTGTAGAGCCCTTATCTAGCTTAGAACCTGGCTTAGGGTCGGTGGCTGCCACCTTTCCTTTCTCTACCGTGTCAGAGCTGATAGCGGTTCCTTGCTCCATATTTAGCCCCAAACCATCTAAGGTGCGTTGGGCTTCAATCGCGCTCATACCGATAATGCTCTTTGGAATGGTGACCTGCTCTGGTTCTTGGTTCTTGTTGGAAGCAATCAACCACCAAACCGCGCCGACCAGTACAGCTGTCAGCAAAAGGCCGATAATAACCGCCCAGACAGTCTTTTTCCGCTTCTTTTTGGAAGCGGTTTCCGCTTCCTTTTCCTCAGGGCTATCCTCCATAACCTGCGACCATTGCCGGGGAGCATAGGAAGTTTGTGGCGGTACAAACCCCTCAGTTGGGGTAGTAACCGGCAGCGGGGGCAGAGCGGGAGCCGAAATTGCTGCCCCGGCAGCTGCTCTAACCATATCCGAACGCATAGCCGCCGCATCTTGATAACGTTCTTCAGGACGTTTAGCAAGAGATTTCATCACCATGCGGTCCAGTTCGGGACTAATATCTGCGGCAATAGATGAGGGCAAGGGTGGCATCTCGGCAACGTGCTGGTAAGCTACCGAAACCGCAGAATCGCCCTTAAAAGGCGCTCTCCCGGTAAGTAGCTCAAATAACATACAACCACAAGAGTACAGGTCGGAGCGGGTATCTACGGTTTCACCGCGCGCCTGCTCGGGGGACAGGTACTGCGCGGTACCCACCACCGCATCGGTACTGGTCATGGTTTGTCCGGAATCTTCCAAGGCACGGGCAATCCCAAAATCCATAACCTTGATTTTTCCGCTATTGGTAAGCATTACGTTGCCAGGTTTAATGTCTCGGTGGACGAGGCCGCGTTTATGGGAATACTCGAGGGCGTTTAGCACCCCCGACATAATCTCAACTGCCTCGTTAATGGGAACCGGCTGTCCGTCGGTAAGGAGCTGGTGCACCGTGTGCCCTTCTACCAGCTCCATTACGATATAGGGGACGTGGACTTCAGTACCATCAGGAGTGGTTACCGTCTGCTCTCCGGTATCGTAAACCTGAACGATGTTCTCGTGATTTAAGGAAGCAGATGCCAGGGCTTCGCGGCGAAAGCGTGCCAAAAACACCGAGTCTTTCGCTAAATCAACCCGCAGCATCTTGATAGCGACAATGCGCGACAGCAAAGTGTCATAGGCCTGGTGTACCTCGGCCATTCCGCCCCGACCTATAAGGGAACGGATTTCGTAGCGTCCTGAACCTATACGGTATGGAGATTGAGCCATGTCTCTTCCTTTTGTTCCGAAACTATCATTTGGGTAGCTTGTTGGGTAGCTCCAGTCGAGGTGGTGCCCGCGGTAGATAGCAGGCAGGCTCCCAGGCTAAGAGCGGTTAGCAATAACCACAAAACCAGGGTTAAAGCGATTAGTTGTCGAGATTGTAGTCTGGTTAGTCGTCCGTGTTGAGCTCGTGAAATATCTTGATTCCACCATTGTTTACTGAAAATCTGAATCTGGTCATAAGGGCGACGTAGTTTTGCGACTTGAGCTGCCAGGGGATCTGTTTCCCGCAGACCTACCTGGGACTCTATCCGTTTACTCCAAGAGATTAAAGGAGCTGCTAGCGAGGTGTGCGGTTGTTCTTTTTCGGGTGGGGCAGGAGCAGCGTACCGAGGACGAGTAGCGGGCTTACCCCAGCCAAGAACTTGCGGGATGGCACGTAAACGTTTCATTTGGGAATGAGGACGAGATGCCGAAACCGGAGGAATCAGCGCCGCAAATTCGCGAGGCCGTTCACGCAGCCTTACTCGTTGCTGCCAAGTGTTTTCTGGAAGTGGTACCGAAGGCGGAAGGAGTTGCGGAGCTGGTACTGTGCCTCCAGAAAGATAGAGCATTTCGGAGCCGTCCTCTTCCCTAGGAACGGCTTTAGCCGGAGGTTGGTTGTTAAGAGAATCAGGCGCAGCTACGGAACTGGATTCCTCAACATCCGGAGCGGGCGTAAGCGCTGCCGGCTCAATATCTGATTCGATGCTAAGTTCCTCAGCGCTAAGATAGGTCGCTGGCGGGCAGGACTCTGTTTCTGGCGAGCTGAGGGGGCTGACCTGTGGTTCTTCTTCGGTGGCGACCTCGATGCTTGGCGGGTTTAAGAGCGCGGTGTGTACTGCCTCTATTCGGTTCATTAAGGCGCAAGCACTTTCGGGACGGCGCTGCGGTTCTTTCTCCAGCAACTCCATAACCAGTTCTCGCAGCTCATTTGGTACTGATTGCGGTAGGGGGGGAACAGGTTTATTAACGTGCGCAAACGCGATATCCACCGGTTTTTCCCCGGTAAAAGGTCTTTTACCTGCTAAAGCCTCGTAGGCAATAATTCCGAGGGCATAAAGGTCGCCGGCGGGAGTTGCAGGCTGTCCCATAGCCTGTTCCGGTGGAAGATACTGAGCAGTGCCCATCACCATTCCAACCTGGGTTAAATTAACCTGTCCTGCCGCTTTTGAAATCCCAAAATCGGTAAGTTTTACCACCCCAGAGGGGGTGACCATAATGTTCCCAGGCTTGATGTCTCGGTGAACAATTCCGGCAGCATGAACCGCCGCCAGTGCATCAGCGGTTTGATAAAGCACCGAGAGGAGAAAATCAGTGTCTAAAATATTTTGGCGGTCTAGGATTTCGGTTAGCGAAACCCCATCGACCAGCTCCATACTAATCCAGCCCAGCCCGGCGTCCTCGCCAGAAGCCTGTACCGCCGCCAGGTTTGGGTGATGTACCCGGGAAGCATTGTAGGCTTCAATCCGCAGCCGGGACAGGAAAAGTTTTTTACCTGCCAGCTCGGGACGCAAAATTTTTAAGGCCAAACGTTCACTGGTTTTTTCATCAAGAGCCTGCCAAACTTCCCCCATGCCCCCAATCGCTAGCCGAGAAAGCAGCAGGTAACGCCCGGAAATCTTCATCCCCACTTTCAAAGCGGCAACCGCTTTTTGAGCGGAAGAATCCTGGCCGGTAGAAGTAGCAACCGGGTCAATAGGGGTTGCCATTTCCTGTTCACTGGCTCTAGGTGGCGCATACAATACGGGACTATCAGTCATTACTAATCGCCGCCTGAATCATGCTTTTAGCCACCGGTCCTGCCACCGGTCCGCCATGGGGAGACGGATTAGCGCTATCACCTTCGACTACCACCGCGAAGGCCAGGGGATAGTCGGGGGTATTAGCCCAGCCCACATACCAAGCATGGGTCATATTGCCGCTGGTCTGCGCAGTGCCGGTCTTTGCTCCCATCTCTATAGCCGAAACGTTACCTGGCTTTCCGGTTCCCTCCTTGACGGTTTGTATCATCATTTGGCGTAATTGTTGCGCCACTTCCTTAGAAAGAGGTTTGCCGAGAGTGCCACCGGAACGGTACTGCCTAGTAGTTTTTCCATCTGATCCGAGTTCCTCGGAAACTAGGTAGGGGCGAACCTGGGTTCCCTCGTTAGCTACTGCGCCGGCTACGCTCGCCATCATTAAGGGAGAAGTACGAACCTCAAACTGTCCGATGCCGGTCATCATCGTGGAAGCAACCCCGGGGTCTAAGGAGGGGAAATAGGATTTTTGCACCGGTAACGGAACCGTCAAAGCGGTTTTAGGATTAAATCCGAACGCTTCTGTTTTATCTTTGAGTACCTGATATCCCAGTTCTTGAGCAATCTTAGCGAAAGGGGTGTTGCAGGATAATGCAAAGGCATAAGAGAAACTAGGATGACCGTTTCCGCAGCTAGTAGACTCAATATTTGATATGCGGGCAGTTGAACCCGGAAGCTTCACCGATACTGGAGCATCTACCTCGCCCTCGGGGGAGCGAATCCCCTGTTCTAAAGCGGCGGCGGCGGTAATAATTTTGAAGGAAGAACCGGGGGGATACTCTCCGCGTAAGGCGCGATCTAACATCGGTTTTGTCGGTTCTGCTTGCAGCTTTTTTAAGTTTTTTTGAGACTGTCCTTCAGAGCCACTAGCTAGAGGAGCCGGGTCGAAACGAGGATTAGTAACTGCTGCTAGAATCGCTCCCGTCTGGTAGTTTATGGCAACGGCTGCACCTTTACGATTCCCTAGGGCGGAGGCTGCCGCCTGTTGAATCTGGGGATTTATAGTGAGTCGAACTCCGCCACCTTTTTGGTTTTCTCCAGCCGCATATTTCAAGACCTGTGATAGAGCCTGGCTGGAGGCTTCTCCCATTAGTACGGAATTCTGCAGTTTTTCGATGCCGGTAGCGTTGCCTCCGGGGGATAAATAGCCAATCAGGTTGGAGTACAGTGATGCTTGCTCGTTGTAGGAACGCTGGTAGCGTTGGCGGTATCCCTGAGAATCCGAGGTTGGTTTAGAAGAAGCTACCACCGTATCGGCTATCATGATTGGGCCACGTTCAATATATTTTGAACGGTAAAAAGCTCTAGAATTTCGCCCGTCTGCGTTAAGAGAATCTGCGCCTAAAAACTGGATGTAGGTACAAGCCAGCATTAACGATAAGAACATAATGAAAACGACCAGGAAAAGTCTTTTAATCTGTAGATTCAAGACTTTCACCTCCCGCTCGTTTATGCTGCTGACGTGCAATTACGGCTTCTAGTTCGGCAGTGTCGATAACTCCGCTTTCCCGAGAAGCCGGTCGGCGCGCTTCATTAGAGATTCGTAGCAGTAACGCCAAAATTACCCAGTTGGCTACCAGAGAAGAACCCCCGGCCGCTACGAAGGGCAGAGTTAGCCCAGTAGAAGGAATTACTCGAGTAATCCCGCCGACCACCACAAATACTTGGAATCCAATGGTGAAAGCAAATCCGGTTGCCAGAAGTTTTCCAAACCCATCTTTAACTGTGAGGGCGGTGCGCATCCCTCGTTCCACAAACACTAAATACAGGGCAAGGATAGCGAGCGTCCCGGTTAATCCCAGTTCCTCACCGAGGGAGGCAAACACAAAGTCGGAGTTGGCGAAAGGGGTAAGAGAAGGAGACCCCTGTGCCCAACCGGTACCGATGATTCCCCCATCTGCCATGCCAAACAGTCCCGAAACTAGCTGTCCGGAGCCTCCAATAGTGCGGGAGTAGATTTCAGGTTCGAGGGCGTGCAGCCAGACATCGATTCGTGCCTGGACGTGCGAGAAAAGGCGAGATGCAATGAAAACTGCCGGGGTAAACAAGATTGCCCCGATTAGAAGCCAGGAAGTTTGATTAGTAGCCACATAAAGCATTGCTACAAATAGCCCGAAGATAAGTAAGGAAGTACCTAGGTCGCGTTCAAAAACCAAAATCATAATCGAGGCTGCCCAAACCACTACTAAGGGGCCTAAATCGCGCAGACGTGGCAGACGCATTCCCAGTAGGGATTTACCTCCCTGGATAAGAGCATCGCGGCGGGAAGTTAAATATCCCGCGAAAAAAATCGCTAAACAAATTTTGGCTATTTCGGAAGGTTGAATAGAAAATCCGATGTTTATCCAGATGCGAGCCCCATTAATAGTGCGCCCAATAATCGGGGCTAGGGGAAGTAGCAGTAATACGATGGCTAGCAACATCGAAAGGTAGGTGTAGTTGCGTAATTTGCGGTAGTCGCGAACCACAGCCAGCGTAATAATCATCAACACTACGCCTAGCAGTGTGAATAGTGCCTGCTTGAAACCAATATAGAAGATGGAATCTGGACCGTATGCTAAATCGAGGCGGTAAATCATCACCAAACCGATACCATTTAGCGCTAAAACCGCAGGGAGGAGCAGAGGGTCGGCATAGGGAGCTAGGAAACGAACTGCGAAGTGGGTTGCCAGCGCAAATGCCGCTAAAACACTCATATGCAGGATAAAGGAGGTGGGGAGAGCGCCGGTGCGATTAACGTTTATCGATAAGTACCCTAAAAAACACAATGCTAAAGCCATGATGATTAGCAGCATCTCGGCCAGGCGACCGGTGGGATGTTTAATTCTTGACAACGGCTTTCCCTCCTTTCCTATGCATATATTTCTTGTTGGAAACAGTAATTGGTCGCAGCTAACTTAAATGGAGATAGCTGGGGTTTTCGCTTGTCCAGCAGTCGTTGAGGTTTCAACGAGCGGTGCGGAAGTGGCAGGTAGGCTCACTTGCGAAACCGTGACTGCTGATTCAGGTAGTGACGTACTGGAACGTTGCGACAAGCCATACCATAGCGCACAGGCAAACAGAGCAATCAGGACGATTATCCCCACAATCACTCCGATGGCTCTGCCCCAACGGAATTTAGGAGCCGAATTCTTATCGGTTAATGATTCTGTCGGCACCGCTGCTTGCGCTTGCTCCAAAACAGAATCCGCAGTTTCGTCCTCGGCGCTAGTTTTAGAGGACGAAATGCTGCTTCCGGAGGACGAAGCGGGGGAATCTAAATCAGTGGTAAGGGCATCGGGATTGCTGGATTCCGCGACCGGCATCGATTCATCGTGTTGGCAACGCACCTGTTGAAGCCGGTCAGTGGCGGCTGCCCCCACAACTTCTGGCTCATCTTGGTCGGGATTCTCGACAATTTCGGCGACTACGCAGGTAACGTTGTCAGGACCGCCTGCTTTCAAGGCGAGTTCCACTAATGATTCACAGGCTTGTTTCGGGCTCTCGCTGCGGTAGAGAACCTTACCGATGGTTTGACCGGAGACGAATCCGCATAAACCATCTGAGCATAGTAACCAGCGGTCGCCAACAGTGAACTCGGGATGAGATTCATCCAGGGTAACGTCCTCTTGAGAATCTCCCAATACTCTCAGCAGAACTGAGCGTTGCGGATGGTTTTCAGCCTGGTCAGGGGTGAGCTGACCGGTATCAACCAGATATTGAACAAAAGAATGATCGTTAGTCATTTGTCGCAGTTCCCCGCCGCGCAGCCGGTAGGCACGTGAATCCCCGATATGGGTCATGGTCAGGTCGTTTTCACTGCGGCGAATCGCTATACAGGTGGTTCCCAGTCCCGCGAGAGCTGGGTCTTGCGTAGAGCGTTCGCATAGCTCCTGATGAGCTTCGTTGATTGCATCCCGCAAGCTGTCGAGTGCCTGTTCGGGATTATCGGCTGGGCAGTCTAGACCACGTAAATGGTCTATAGCGATTGAGGAGGCTATGTCGCCACCGGCCGGACCACCCATTCCGTCTGCTAATACCAGCAGATTCGGGCCGGCATAGCCAGAATCCTGATTAGACTGGCGGATTTTGCCGATATTGGACAGGGCGGCATATTTGAATCCGAGGCTCATCTAGTTAACTCCATTGTTGTTTGTCCAATCCGCACCGTCATGCCGGGCTTAAATGGCTGGGCAACGGTGAGGCGTTTACTGTCGATATACGTTCCGTTGGTTGAATTGAGATCTTCAATAAACCATTGCCCGTCGTTGTGGTAAATGCGGGCGTGTCTGTTGGAAGCATAAGAATCTTGCAGGGGAACGGTGCAATCCGCAGAGCGCCCTAGCAAGATGGGTTGTCCATCCAATTTGAGACGATTTCCCGCTAAAGTTCCGCCGGTGAAAGCTAAGTAACGTGCTTTAGTGATACCTGTCTTTTTCCGGCTCTTCGATTCTTTGGCGTCCTTAGCGCGGGAGGGACGTACGCGAGAGGATGGGGTTTTCGTCCTAGCAGAAGCGGCCAGGGTAATATCGCGGCGCAGCACTAATACCATTCCGATTACCAGCAGCCACAATAGGGCTACGAAACCGAATCGCAAAATAGTGTATAAAAGTCCTACTGCCACAGTTACCACCTAGTATTCATCTACACTTGATGTCCAAAATAGCAGGTGGGTGCGACCGATAGTTATTTCGTTACCGTCTAGGAGAGTGGCTGCACTGATACGGTGACCTTCTACATAGGAGCCGTTAGTTGAACCCAAATCAGTGGCGATTACCCCCTGGGGAGTGATTCGCAGTTCCAGGTGACGGCGGGATACTCCCGGGTCATGTACCACAATGTCAGCTTCGGATCCTCTGCCAATCACCGTTACTGGTTCGGTTAGCAGCCACTGTTGCCC
Source organism: Varibaculum sp. (assembly GCF_008661855.1). Taxonomy (NCBI): domain Bacteria; kingdom Bacillati; phylum Actinomycetota; class Actinomycetes; order Actinomycetales; family Actinomycetaceae; genus Varibaculum; species Varibaculum sp. The sequence continues at coordinate 97,995 of NZ_RPZY01000055.1, read as the reverse complement.
CTCGATATCAATAATTGGGTGGGAGGGGCTAGCGCTGGCAGTTGTGACCGGCGCGGCCGGGCCGCGCCGGATAGCATTATCGATTTGTAGTTCCCCTAACGGTTGGTCACCGGTAGAAAAAGCCACTTCTACCGGTCCGACAAACACGTAGCTCTGTTCGGTGGCATACATGGTTGCGTCTTGAGCTAACTCTTCCGCTAACACTTGGGAGTTAGCATCCGTTACTGATTGGAAGTCTTTTTGATTAAGTAGAACTTGATACTCGTTCGGTACTACTACCCGACCATCGTTCAAGGTGGCGCGAGAGTTGTCCATACTTTCACGGATTGCCGTCTTTATGTCTACGGCTTTAATCGAGCTGGCGAACATCTTCGAAAAGGGGGCGTTCACCCCCTGAGATACGGCTTTCTCGAAGCGGTCAACCACTCCCATATTTTCGTCCTCTCCTGTAAATAACAGTTCTATAGGTGGTGTTGCCGGGTGGTTTCACTGACAGAAAGAGTCGGTAAAATCATTTGTCGGTAGACACACCTAACTTCAAGGTTAATAGAAAAATGGTGAATAAGTATTATCGCAGGGCAAATAGATGAAAATGCGCAACTTTTCTTGTGAAACGTAACGCCTTTTGTCTGTGGGCTTGCTCCGGTCTTTAGTTTCGGGGTAGATTTCTATTCGTGGTTCAGCGTCCGGTGACGTTAAACCTAAGCGCAAGTGGCGGAATTGGTAGACGCGCACGGTTCAGGTCCGTGTGCCCTTTACCGGGCATGGGGGTTCAAGTCCCCCCTTGCGCACCAGGTCTTAAGCTTTGACCAGGGTGAATAGGGTGGTATCTAGGCTAAGAACCCTCCCTTTGGTTCTAAGGTTTCTCCCCGCAATCAGTCTTCTGCGCTAACTCGTCCTAATCATCCACAAAGGCACAGGTGTGGGTGCCGGAAGCGGTAAGTTTGCCGTCCTCGGAAAAAATCTTTAAAAAATAAGTTGCTAGGGTGCGCCCGCTTTGAGCTAAGGTCGCAACGCAAAACACCCTACCCGCAAGCGCCGGACGGTGGTGAGTAACAAAAATATTGGAACCAACCGCGTGCTTTCCGGCAGGTGCTACATAGTTCGCGGCTAAAGAGCCGGTAGTTTCCCCGAGTACCGCGTTCGATCCGCCATGCAGTACCCCCAAAGTCTGACGGTTTCCCTCTACCGGCATCGAACAAATCATTACCTGCCCACCCAGGTGGTGAAAGCTTATCCCCATTGATTCGATAAGTTGAGCTTTAGCAGAGGGACATCTAGCTGAAACATCAGGTAGGGAAAGAAAGAACTGAGAAGTTTGGGTGGGGTTATTGAAATCCGGTAGCACAATCGGGGTGTCTACTTCATCGCGGTAAACCAATTTTTTATGCATAATCCTCATTCTATTGTTTGTGCTGAGACAAGATTAACTATTACCCCTGGTCTGTTGCCTGTGCTTTTGCGGTGATTTTATCTCCGCGCCTTGCGGGAATACACTGGTATCCTGACCGTACATACGCAGATTGATAGTTTTCAAAGCGGCATCTGCCGGGCAATAACCTAAAGTCAGGTGCAGTCCAGAAAATATGCAATCTCTACAGGTAACAGAGGCAAAATGTCTACTAACGATCAGATTTCCCCAAATCAAGAACACTCCAATTCTGCTGAGCTAAGCAATAAGAGTTCCAAAACCACGAAAACAAGTCGAGCCGGAGCTACTAAAGCCTCCCTATGGAAACTACATGGTGATGGACGTACGATTGCGCCGGGCGAAGTGGTGATGCCCAATGAGCGGCTAAGCTGGTCGCGTACTACCGGTATCGGTATGCAACATATCGTTGCCATGTTCGGCGCTACTTTTCTAGTGCCACTATTAACCGGATTTGACCCCTCAACCACTTTGTTCTTCACTGGTTGTGGCACGCTGTTATTCATACTTATCACCGCTGGTCGCCTCCCCTCATATTTGGGGTCTTCTTTCGCGTTAATCGCTCCCATCGGGGCTGTCACCATGTATGACCCGCAAGCGGGAATTCCTCTAGACGGAGCAAAGCAGTCTCTGGCTCAAGGCGGAGTTATCTCGGTTGGTATTCTATTAGCCCTGGTTGGCTTGATTGTGCATTTTGCGGGGTCAGGATGGATAGACAAACTGATGCCTCCGATTGTTACTGGCGCGATTGTTTCCTTGATTGGTTTCAACCTCGCCCCCAGTGCCTGGAATAACGTTAAACAGGCTCCCATTACCGCCACGGTCACTATTGTGACTATCTTGCTGGTAACCGTACTTTTCAAAGGAATTATTGGGCGCTTGTCTATCCTGATTGGAGTGCTGGTCGGATACGGTTGCGCAATTGTTCGCGAAGAGGTCGATTTTGCAGCTATCGGAGCGGCAAAAGTAGTGGGATTACCGGCTTTCCATGCTCCAGCTTTTGAACCAAAGTATTTGGGACTATTCCTGCCGGTAGTTTTAGTGCTGATTGCAGAAAACATTGGTCACGTTAAATCGGTATCCGCGATGACCGGACAGAATCTTGATGATTTAACCGGTAGGGCGCTACTCGCAGATGGGGTTGCTACCGTACTGGCTGGCTGTGGTGGAGGTTCAGGAACCACCACCTATGCCGAGAATATCGGAGTTATGGCTGCAACCCGGGTCTATGCAACGGTTGCCTATATTATTGCTGCCTGCGGCGCGTTGGCCTTATCTTTACTGCCAAAGTTCGGGGCTGCTATTGCCACCATTCCCGCCGGGGTGTTAGGCGGGGCTGCCACGGTACTTTACGGAATGATTGGGATGCTGGGGGTTCGTATCTGGGTACAAAACAAGGTGGATTTTGCTGACCCGGTGAACCTAAATACTGCGGCAGTCGCAATGGTTTTAGCAATCGCTAACTACACTTTGGTAGCTGGTGGAGCCACGTTTGAAGGAATCGCTTTAGGCTCGTTCGGGGCAATCATCATTTACCATGTGATGCGGGCAATCTCGAAAGTGCGGGGTACTTTCCTAGAACAGGCTTCTCCGGCATCTGCTCCCGCCGGAACTGACTTAAAGTCACGTTCCTATGAAAAGCGGGTAGCGTCCTCGGTAGAAGATTAACAGAATTAAGATAACCCTCCCCTGTCGGAAAGGACAGGGGAGGGTTATCTTTTAGCTTTGACCTTGACTTTGATTAGGCGATTTGCACGAGTTTGCAGCCGTCAATCTTTTCAAGGTCTTTGCTAGCAATCTCTTTGAACTTTTCGGGAGTAACCATATCTGAATACTGAGAGCCGATAGTTACAGTTACATCGGGAGTGGGGCGCGGATCCATAATGATTTCCGCATCTTCAAAGGCGCGCGCCAAAGTGTATGCCACATTAACACCGGTAGGACCAGTAACGATGCGGATATTGCCCTCATAAGAACCCGAACTGATATTTCCGGTATCTTTCACGGTGATGCCGCGAGCCTTTAGTCCTTTAGAGATTTTGCCAGCCAAACCGGAAACATCAGTGCCATTAACAACATGGATTTCCATCTTGTCCAAAGGGAATGCTTTATCGGAGGTAGGGCAGGGTGTGTCTCCTGCCTGCGCGTATTGAGGAGCCTGTTTGAAATCATCAAAGAAAGGGAACGGGACAATTCCAAATCCCACCAGGATAGAAATCACCAACAGAACTGTCATTACCGAACCGATAACCGTAAAAACCATGGTTTCTCGTTGCTGACGGCGACGAACATAGCGCTGATAAGGAGTTAAGTTATCCAGCGGGTTAGAGCTTTCCGGCTCTGCTTGCAGTTTTGACTGTTTAGCATCTGGGGTACTGCTGGGGCTTACCTGCGTTTGATTCATGCTTGCTACTTTACCTCTCCTAGGGGTAGCTGCGGTTAGGTGGGTACTGTCTGGGCGCTAAAACTAGTAAGGTTAAGCCAGAAAACCCACTGAACTAGAGGATTACATGGCGAAGAAACTCTCACTTTCTGGTCCCGCAGGGATAGTAGCGATTGTTACCTCTGTGATGCTTACTTTGGTTTCGGTTCTACTGGCGGCGGGTTTTACGGTTCTGCTTGGTTATACCCTGGCACAGGCGTTTTCAGGCAAGAGCATATCGGGGCAGCTAGGGGGACTATTTTTCCTTGCCATCGGGGTAGGAGGATGTGAGAGTCTGCGAGTAGCGATTGAGCAGCGCTGCCAGCTAAGTGAACAAGGAGCGCTACAGTCCCGGCTGTTGTGGCATATTTTCCGCATCGGACCGGGAATTCTTGCCCAACGCCGGGTAGGTTCCCTAATCGACATGATGACCGCGGGGACGGAAAAAATTGAGCGCTACCGGCAAGGCTTCCTGGGTAGCATGATTGGTTCAATGCTTACCCCACCGCTGGTGTTAGTGTTGATGGCACTATTTATTGACCCGATTTGTGCGTTGGTTCTATTAGCTTTTGTCCCGCTAGTTCCCCTGATTATTTTTGTTTTCTCCAAACTGACCCGCAAAGTATCAGGTAAATCTCGCAGGCAACGTAACCAGCTGGCCGCAGCCTATTTGGATACTATTTCCGGCCTGGAAACCCTTACCCTAGTGGGAGCGAGCGAGATTCAAGGGAAAAAACTAGCCGCTGCCGGAGAGAAAAACCGACTCTCTACTATGCGCCTGCTGGCTGCAAATCAGCTAATCCTGCTGGTTATTGATATTGGTTTTAATCTACTGTTGCTGACGAGTGGATTTGCTCTTTGCCTTTGGAGGATACTGTCAGGAGCTTGGGGAACCGGAGTTGGCCTGATAGCGCCGATGGTTTCTATGTTGGGGCTTACGCTGCTGCTTTTAGAACCAATGAACAATATCGGTGCTTTCTTCTATATCGGGATGTCGGGGAGGGCAAATCAGCGTCTAGTGCGTCGATTCTTAGGTTCCAAAACCTCCTTAGCAGCCCCGGAAATAGCCCCAGATAGGGGTTTGGAATCCTCAGAAAATAGCAATCTATCCCGACGGGAGGCAGAATCGGAGGACGAAGCGCCCGCGAACTCAAAACTTGCGCCACCGGTGAACTCGAATCAAAGTGTCACTTCCGCTGTAGACCCTGCCTTGCCTCTAATCCAGATGCAAGGGATTAACTTTGCTTACCCTGGCGGCAAGCCCGTCCTTAAAAATCTTGACTTAACGGTGAAAACAGGAGAGTGGGTGGCAATCTGCGGAGCTTCCGGAGAGGGAAAATCGACCCTAATCGAAATCATAAAAGGCAACCTATTGCCAAATAGCGGTCAAGTTTACCTGCAAGGGCAGTCTTTAACGCCGACTAATCGTGACTGGTTTAGGGCGCGTTCAGCCTTGCTGCAGCAAACCACCTGGGTTTTCAGTGGCACAATCCGCTCCAATTTGATGATGATAGCTCCGCGAGCCAGCGAAGAGCACCTATGGAATTGCCTAAAAAAGGTAAAACTGGAAGAAGAAGTGAGGTCTTTCCCGAAAGGGCTAGATACTGCGGTAGGGGAGGACGCCTACGCCCTATCGGGAGGGCAAGCGCAAAGGCTTTCGCTAGCGCGAGCCCTGCTTTCCGAGCGAGATTTATTACTGCTAGACGAACCAACTTCGCAGATAGATTTAGCATCTGAAGCAGCTATTATTCAGGCGCTCGCGGAAATAGCTAAGGAAAAAACCCTTCTGCTGCTCACGCACCGTGCCAGCTCCCTGAGATACGCCGACCGCGTCCTCTACCTGAAAGATGGCGCATTGCGGGAGGTGAGCAGTGAATAAAAACGGCAAAAAGAGCTGGAAGTTCTTAAAACGCTTACGCCCTGCCAAAGTTGCTCTCCTGTCTGGTAAACCCGGTTTGAGCGGGCAAAAGGATAACGAAGATTATTTAGCAGCTGACAAAAAAGTGGGGACGTTTCAGCTAATCAGCTGGTTAGTACGCATTACTCGTCCGGTGCTTAAACCCCTTTACCTATCGGGTGCATCCTCCCTGTTGAACCAAGGTTTGGGTATTGCGCTGGTAGCTTTCGGGGGGTATCGAGTTAGCTTCGCAGCCTTGACGGTTGCGACCGGGGGTGCGCTCCCCCTTTCCTATCTTTGGATAACCATAGGGGTAATGGCCGTCTTGGCAGCGCTGAAAGGACTTTTCCGCTACCTGGAGCAGTTCGCTGGTCATTATGTGGCATTCAAAGCGTTAGAGCTGCTGCGTCGCGAAATTTATTTAGCTTTAGTGCCACAGGCTCCTGCCTTAATGGTGGAAGCAAAAAGTGGAGATTTATTGACCCGGGTTACTAGCGATATTGACCGGATTGAAGTGTTTTTTGCGCACACTCTGGTTCCGGCATTTAATGCTTTAGTCATTCCACTGGGGGTTTCTGTTTTCACCGCAGTGATGGTTAATCCCCTGAGCGGTATTCTGCTGTTCCTCATCTACCTGGCGACTTTAATGATTCTTCTGCTGCTGGGAACCGGGGAAGGAAACCAGGGGGCAGATTTGGCGGCGAAAGCGAAAGGTCAAGTAGCGCAAACGGTAACGGATTCGGTAAACGGGATTAACGAGGTCGTCGGATACGGTTTGCAGCGTATCCGAATTATTCAGTTAGAGCGCTATATGTCGATTGTTAGCGCCAGCTCGCGGGTAGTGAACTCACTTTTTGCTGTGCGCAGAGCATTTACCCAAACCCTGATGTATCTGGCACTTTTGTTGATTATATTAGTGGCAGCGCCAGCTAGTAGTAGTTTTGATACCCTTCCCTCTTTGGTGGCGGTGCTATTTGCGGTGCTGCGTTCGTGGGATGTTTGTCGTTCAGTGGAAGATTTCTCAACTAACTTAGCTAACTCTTTCGCGGCTGCGCGCCGGGTTTGGACTCTCGCGCACACTCCCCCTCAGGTTAGAGGCGGAGTAAAAGAGCTGGAAGAAAAGCCTTTTCCGATTATTTTTAAGGACGTGTCCTTTAGTTATCCGCAAAAGGGCGAGCGTGTGGGAGCCGCGCCGGTAGTCCAAGAGGTTTCGTTTAGTGTTCCTGCCGGTTCGTGGACCAGTATTTGCGGAGCTACTGGCAGCGGGAAATCCACTCTAGCTAGCTTATTGCTGCGATATTGGGATGTAGATAGCGGAGAAATTCTTTTAGGAGACAGCCCCCTATCGCAAATCGATCCGCAAGCTATTCGCCAGGCAATCTCTTACGTTACCCAGCGGGTACATATTTTTTCGACCTCTATCGCCGAAAATCTGCGTTTAGCCAGTCCCAAAGCAGATGACGCCCAGCTTTGGGAAGTGCTAAAAATCGTGGAGCTAGACCAGATGATTCGGGATTTACCGGCAGGTTTAAACACTCGCCTGGGTTCAAGGGGAACCGGTCTGTCTGGGGGACAGCGGCAAAGACTGGCTTTAGCCAGGGCACTGTTGAAGGAATCCCCGGTGCTGGTATTAGATGAGTTTACCGCCCATTTGGAGCCATCTTTAGCGGCAAGAATTCGCCACCGAGTACGGCAGAAGCGTCCAGAAGTGACCATTATTGAAATCACCCACACCCTAAGTCAGATTAAACAATCCGACCAGGTACTGGTGCTCTCGCAGGGAAAGCTAGTACAGCAGGGAGAAGCGGGAAAACTATTACAGCAAGAGGGTGAACTTGCCAAGCTAGTTGCCCACGAGAAAGCAGCCCAATTTAACCTGCCAATAGAGCCAGCTCCAGCGAGCACACAGTCATTGCCATCAATCTAAAACACCCTAATTTGAGGGCGGAGGAAATTGATGTGCCCCGCACCTCCGCCAAAGCTGTGAAAATGCGCACGTCCTCGCCCTCTATCTGGCATCCGAATAAGTTTCAAACTACCATTAATACTTGCGTTTACCGTAGCCCGATGTGGTTTGGTCTGCTGATTAGCCTCTAAAATGCGCAAGGCAATCCGAAAGCAACCATTCCCGGAATGGGGCGGAGACCTAGAAATATGCGCTTAAGTTACGTCGTCCGAAAGGAATCCTTTTGGCTGCTGAAACCGCATCTGCCAATAAGCCCTCTCGCCTGTCGTTTGCGAAACTACAGGAAGTTATGGCTCCCCCGAATCTACTAGACATTCAAAGGAAATCTTTTGAATGGCTCCTTGGCACCCCGCAGTGGCGTCAAGCTGAAGAAGAAAACGCGAAAGCTAAGCATCACAATCTGCCTTTGCTTTCCGGTCTAGAGGAAGTCTTTGAAGAGATTTCCCCTATCCAAGACTTTGCGGGGTCAATGTCGCTATCATTCTCCGACCCCAAGTTCGAGCCCCCCAAGTATTCCATTGAAGAATGTAAAGCCAAAGATTACACCTATGCGGCTCCCATTTTCGTAACTGCGGAATATATGAATGAAAACACTGGCGAGATTAAATCTCAGACCGTGTTTATGGGGGATTTCCCGCTGATGACTCCGCGGGCAACCTTCATTATTAACGGCACCGAGCGGGTAGTCGTCTCCCAGCTGGTGCGCTCGCCCGGTGTCTACTTCGAGAAAGTTGCCGACAAGACCTCAGACAAGGACATCTACGGCTGTAAGTTCATTCCGTCCCGGGGTGCTTGGTTAGAGCTAGAAATCGACAAGCGGGAAAACGTAGGCATCCGTATTGACCGGCGGCGTAAGCAGTCAGGTACGGTATTCCTTCGCGCCCTCGGTATGAGCGCCCAAGAAATCCGCGAAGAGTTCAAAGACTATCCGATTATGCTTTCCACCTTGGAAAAAGACTCGGATAACATTCAGTCCACCGATGATGCTCGGGCAGATATTTACCGCAAGATTCGCCCCGGCGAACCTGCCAGCGCCGAAGCCGGTCGTAACCTGATTGAAGGCTTCTACTTCAACCCCAAGCGCTACGACCTGGCAAAAGTAGGTCGCTACAAGCTGAATCGGAAACTGGGACTTACCTCAGATATCAACTCTTCCACTCTGACTTTGGATGATATCGTTGCCGGTTTCAAATACCTGCTGGCACTGCAAAAAGGTGACCAAACGGTACCCGCCACTAACGAGGACGGCGAAATCGTTGATTTGCGAGTCGAAACTGACGATATTGACCACTTCGGTAACCGCCGGATTCGCGCAGTTGGCGAACTGATTCAAGCTCAGATTCGCACCGGGCTATCCCGGATGGAACGGGTCGTACGCGAACGCATGACCACCCAGGACGCGGAGGCCATCACCCCGCAGTCACTGATTAACATCCGTCCGGTAGTGGCCGCCATCAAAGAGTTCTTTGGTACTTCACAGCTGTCACAGTTCATGGATCAAAACAACCCGCTTTCCGGTCTAACCCACAAGCGGCGTCTATCCGCGCTAGGTCCGGGCGGTCTTTCTCGTGACCGCGCCGGCATGGAAGTTCGTGACGTGCACCCCTCCCACTATGGCCGGATGTGCCCGATTGAATCTCCGGAAGGTCCGAACATTGGTCTAATCGGCTCGCTGGCTACCTATGCACGCTTAAACTCCTTCGGGTTTATCGAAACCCCCTATCGGGTAGTTAAAGATGGTCGGGTAACTGAAGAGGTTCACTATCTAAGCGCCGATGAAGAATCTGGATACAACATTGCCCAGGCCTCCGCACCGCTAAACGATGATGGTTCCTTTGCGGAAGAACTGGTTCTGTGCCGGATTGCCGGGCATGACCCGCAAGAAGTTCACCGCGACGAAGTAGACTTCATGGACGTTTCAGCCCGGCAAATGACTTCAGTCGCCGCCGCTCTGATTCCGTTCCTAGAACACGATGACGCTAACCGCGCCCTCATGGGGGCTAACATGCAGCGTCAAGCGGTTCCGTTGCTAACCACCGAGGCTCCGCTAGTAGGTACCGGTATGGAGCGGCGTACCGCTATGGATGCCGGCGAAGCCATTGTTAGCGAACACGCCGGGGTAGTTGTTGAAGCTGATGCAGCACATGTACAGCTCATGTGCGATGATGGCACCTACTTCACCTATAAGCTGGACAAATTCCACCGTTCCAACCCCGGTAACTGCTACAACCAGCATGTACGGGTGGCAGCCGGGGATCGGGTAGAGGTCGGCGATTTAATCGCTGACGGTCCGGCAACCGATCATGGCGAACTGGCTTTGGGTAAGAACCTTCTGGTTGCCTATATGTCGTGGGAAGGTCTGAACTACGAGGATGCGATTATTCTTTCCCGCCGAGTAGTCCAAGATGACGTGCTCACCTCGATTCATATTGAAGAACACGAAATCGATGCCCGCGAAACTAAACTTGGTTTAGAGGAAATCACTCGCGATATTCCTAATATCTCCGAAGACGCCCTATCTGACCTTGACGAACGCGGTATTATCCGCATCGGCGCCGAGGTTCAAGCCGGCGATATTCTGGTCGGGAAAGTAACCCCCAAGGGCGAAACTGAGCTGACCAGCGAAGAACGTCTGCTGCGCGCCATCTTCGGTGAGAAAGCCCGCGAGGTGCGGGACACTTCTCTGCGCGTGCCTCATGGTGAATCTGGAATCGTGATCGGAGTACGTGAGTTCACCGACGATGATGACGAACTACCTCCTGGGGTAAAGCAGATGGTGCGGGTCTATGTAGCCCAGCGCCGTAAAATTACTATCGGCGATAAAATGGCTGGTCGTCACGGCAATAAAGGTGTGGTTTCCAAGATTTTGCCGGTTGAGGATATGCCTTTCCTAGAGGACGGAACCCCGGTCGATATTATTTTGAACCCAATGGGCGTGCCGGGACGTATGAATATCGGTCAGGTCCTCGAATTCCATTTAGGCTGGATTGCTCATCAAGGTTGGGATACTTCCTTGCTGGCTGAAGAGGGCGCCAAGTGGATTGAGAAACTCCCCAAGGAGGGGCTATCGGCTCCCGCTGGTCAAAAAGTTGCTACCCCGGTGTTTGACGGTGTACAAGAAGACGTATTGACCGGTCTGCTCGGTTGCACCCGTCCGAACGCTGACGGCGATCGCCTGATTAACGCAGACGGCAAAGCCCGCCTGTTTGACGGGCGCAGCGGTGAACCGTTCCCCTACCCGATTTCGGTAGGGTACAAGTACATGCTGAAGCTGCACCACCTGGTAGACGACAAGATTCACGCACGTTCCACCGGTCCTTACTCCATGATTACCCAGCAGCCTTTGGGTGGTAAAGCCCAGTTCGGTGGCCAGCGTTTCGGTGAGATGGAAGTTTGGGCGATGGAAGCCTACGGCGCCGCCTATTCGCTACAGGAACTACTGACCGTGAAATCTGATGATATTACCGGTCGTGTAAAGGTCTATGAGGCGATTGTCAAGGGCGAAGATATTCCGCAACCTGGCATTCCGGAATCCTTCCGCGTCCTCATACAAGAAATGCGCTCCCTCTGCCTGAACGTGGAAGCCTTGGACGCTGAAGATAACGTAGTGTCTCTGGCTGAAGACGATGACGGTGCTGAGCGCGCCAGCGAAGAGTTGGGGATTAACATTGGCTCGCGGCCAAACCCCAATGTTTCTTTGGAAGAAATCTAGGCAGCAGGGAAAAGAAGGTAAGAGTCGATTATGGATGCAAATAAATTCGATCAACTACATATCGGCATGGCGACCGCTGATGCTGTGGCGGAATGGTCATTTGGCGAAGTCAAAAAGCCGGAAACAATTAACTACCGTACCCTAAAGCCCGAGAAAGACGGTCTGTTCTGTGAACGGATATTCGGTCCTACTAGAGACTGGGAATGTGCTTGTGGAAAATACAAGCGGGTGCGTTACAAAGGCATCGTTTGTGAGCGCTGCGGGGTAGAAGTTACTCGCTCCAAGGTGCGCCGCGAACGTATGGGTCATATTGAACTGGCTGCCCCGGTTACCCATATTTGGTATTTCAAGGGCGTGCCCTCCCGTCTGGGTTACCTGCTGGATTTAGCACCGAAAGACCTGGAAAAGGTAATTTACTTCGCGGCCTATATGATTACCGAGGTCGATGAGGATGCTCGCCACCAGGATTTACCGAATCTGGAAAACGAGCTTAGCCTGGAAAAACAGCGTTTAACTGAACGCTGCGAGGCGCAGATTGTTGCCCGCCAGGAAAAACTGGAAAAAGATTTGGCAGCCTTAGAAGCCAATGATGCCAAGAACGCTGAAAAGGAAAAAGTTCGTAAAATCGCCGATAAAGAGGTTACTCAGATGCGGCGCAAGCTCGATCGGGAACTGACTCGTCGGGACGAGGTATTCACCCGCTTCAAGGAACTACAGGTAGGTGACCTCGAGGGTGATGAGCGGCTTTACCGCGACTTGGAGATGCGTTACGGCATTTATTTCAAGGGCGACAAGGGCGCGCAGGCAGTCCAAAAGCGTCTGCGGGACTTCGACCTCAAGGCTGAAGCTGAAAAGCTGAAAGAAGAAGTGGAAACCGGTACCGGACAGCGTAAGATTCGGGCTCTAAAGCGCTTGAAAGTCATTTCGGCTTTCCTGCAGACCGGGAACAACCCAGATTCGATGGTGCTTGACCGGATTCCGGTGATTCCTCCGGATCTACGTCCGATGGTGCAGCTAGACGGTGGTCGCTTTGCTACCTCTGACTTGAACGATTTATACCGCCGGGTGATTAACCGTAATAACCGTTTGAAGCGGCTGCTGGATTTGGGTGCTCCCCAGATTATCGTTAATAACGAAAAGCGGATGCTGCAAGAATCTGTGGACGCCCTTTTCGATAATGGTCGCCGCGGTCGTCCGGTGACTGGTCCGGGTAACCGTCCGTTGAAGTCCCTATCCGATATGCTCAAGGGCAAGCAGGGGCGTTTCCGTCAGAACCTATTGGGTAAGCGAGTTGATTATTCTGGTCGTTCCGTAATCGTGGTAGGTCCGCAGCTCAGGCTGCACCAGTGCGGTTTGCCCAAGCAGATGGCTTTGGAGCTGTTTAAGCCGTTCGTAATGAAACGACTGGTTGAGCGACAAGAAGCTCAGAACGTTAAGGCCGCGAAGCGGATGGTAGAACGCCAGCGTCCGCAGGTGTGGGACGTGCTCGATGAGGTAATCACCGAGCATCCGGTGTTGCTGAACCGCGCTCCTACTTTGCACCGCCTAGGTATTCAGGCTTTCGAGCCGATTTTGATTGAGGGTAAAGCAGTTCAGCTTCACCCGCTGGCTTGTGGCGCGTTCAACGCGGACTTTGATGGTGACCAGATGGCTGTTCACCTGCCGCTGGGTGCGGAAGCACAGGCAGAGGCACGGATTTTGATGCTGTCTTCGAATAACATTTTGAAGCCGGCTGATGGTCGCCCGGTAACTATGCCCTCCCAGGATATGGTGATTGGTATTTACCACTTGACCTCCGATCCGGATCCGGCACTACCGGTTCCCACCGACGAGGACGGAAACCCGATTACCCCCAAGTTCTCTTCTTTGGGGGAGGCGATTATGGCTTATGACCAGAACCGTCTGGACATTAACGCAACCGCTTTGATTCGTTTCGAGCCGGGTACGGTTCCTCCAAAGGATTGGCAGGCTCCGGAAGGATTTGAAGAGGGCGATCCGGTAGAGTTCGAGACTTCGATTGGGCGTTGCTTCTTCAATGAGGCACTGCCGGTTTCTTACCCGTTCGTAAACGAGCAGGTAGACAAGAAAGGTTTGTCCCGGATTGTCAATACCTTGGCGGAACGTTACGACAAAGGTAATGTGGCAGCCTCACTGGACGCTTTGAAAGAGACTGGTTTCCACTGGGCAACCTGGTCGGGTACTACCATCGGCTTCGCTGACGTGGTAGAGCCCCCGATAAAGGCAGAGATTCTAGCCGAATATGACGAGAAAGCTGCCAAGGTACAGGAGGACGCAGATTTAGGTTTGATTACCGCCCAGGATCGCTATAACGAACTGGTGGATTTGTGGACCGAATGTACTGCTAAAGTTGCCCAGGCAATGCGGGAGAACTTCCCGGCTCGTAACCAGGTGAACCGGATGGTTTCTTCTGGTGCTCGTGGTAACTGGGATCAGATTCGGCAGATTTCCGGTATGCGTGGCCTGGTGGCTGACCCGAAGCAGAAACTGATTGAGCAGCCGATTAAATCGAACTACCGTTCCGGTCTATCGGTTCTGGAATACTTCATCGCTACTCACGGTGCGCGTAAAGGTTTGGCCGATACCGCGCTACGTACTGCCGACTCGGGTTATTTGACTCGTCGTCTGGTGGACGTGTCCCAGGACGTTATTGTGCGCGAACAGGATTGTGGTACTCGCCGCGGTCTAGTACTGCCGATTGGAGGTGTTTCTCAAGATGGCAAGGTTTATAAACTGGACATCGTAGAAACCACTGCCTATGGACGTACTCTTTCCAAGGACGTTACTGACGCGGATGGCAATTTGGTATTTGCCAAGGGAACCGATATTGGTGACGAGAAGATTGATGCCTTAATTGAGGCGGGGGTAACCGAGATTCCGGTACGCTCGGTTTTGACCTGTGAATCTGAGGCCGGTACTTGTGCGTCTTGTTATGGGCGTTCTCTGGCGACTGGTAAACGGGTCGATATTGGGGAAGCGGTGGGGATTATCGCTGCCCAGTCGATTGGGGAGCCGGGTACTCAGCTGACGATGCGTACTTTCCACACCGGTGGTGCGGCTGGCGCAGCCGATATTACCCAGGGTCTGCCGCGTGTGCAGGAGCTCTTCGAGGCTCGTACCCCCAAGGGCGAAGCCCTGATTACCGAGGCTGCCGGGCGTATCAAGATTGTTGATGAACCGGGTGAGCCTCGTCAGTTGGTAGTGGTGCGTGATGATGGTCAAGATGACTTGATTATTGACGCTCCGCGCCGGATGAAGCTGATTGTCTCTGACGGTGACCATGTGGAGGTTGGCGAACAGCTGACTGAGGGACGTTTGGATCCGAAGAAAGTTTTGCGGATTTTGGGTGTGAACTCTACTCAAAGGCAGCTGGTGAATGAAGTTCAAGAGGTTTACCGTTCGCAGGGCGTGGATATTCACTCCAAGCACATTGAGGTGATTGTCCGTCAGATGCTACGGCGGGTAACCGTGTTGAAGTCGGGTGATACCGAGCTGTTGCCGGGTACTTTGGTGGATTCGATTCGTTTCCGCTCGATTAACCGCAAAGTGGTTTCCGAGGGCGGGGAGCCAGCTGCGGCTCGTCCGGAACTGATGGGGATTACTAAAGCCTCCTTGGCTACCGATTCCTGGTTGTCTGCGGCTTCCTTCCAGGAGACTACGAAGGTGCTCACTGACGCGGCCATGAATCATAAGAAAGATCCGCTGGTAGGTCTGAAAGAGAACGTTATTCTTGGTAAGTTGATTCCGGCGGGTACCGGTCTGGCCATGTTCCGTGATGCCAGTGTGGAGCCCACTGAGGAAGCAATGTCCAAGATGGGTTGGTCTGCTGACGATTTCAAAGTTCCTGAAATAGACGATGATTTCTTGGCAGGAATCAATTTTGAGGATTCTTTTGGTCTGAATCTTTAGTTTTCTAATCTAGGAAGCTGTTTAATCGGGGCCTGACTTCACAGTCAGGCCCCGATTATTTATAGCTGCACATCTTGATGCTATGAAGAGGAGCTATTACCCATAAGAAGTGGCTGTCTGATTAGCTACTAAGGGTAATTTTTTATTGAAGCTTTCAAGGATAAGGTAGATATGAAGAAGTTCTCAGCTTGGATATTACTTTCACCTTGCTTTAATCTTTTGGCTTAGTAGTATTTAACTATGACAATGACGAGGAAAAAGAATGTCCTATTAGGAACCCTAACTATGGTGGGGTTGGCGCTAGGAGGACTGCTAGCGGTTTCTGGTAATCAAAATGTGCAGGCAGCTGATCGGACACCCACGGTGCGAGAATGCCGGGTAATGCATAACCAGGTCGCCAAAGGGCAACCAATTAGTAACCTGGATGTTTTCTTGATTGGTGCTACCAGTGCCGATTCCTATACTTTGTCGCTGTACTTGGGGAACACTAAATTCCGCCCGGAGATTGAAGCCGCCACCAAGATGTGGACCGAACGCAGTGGCGGAAAAATTACCTTCCAATTCGTGGACTCGATGGCTAATCGCCCGGTACGGGTAATCGATTCTCCTTATTCCGAGGGTAAGGCTATCGGTACTGCCTATGCTGCACAACGGCTTCTGTACCTACGTCTCGATCGCAGCGGCTGGCTAACCCAGGTTTCGACCGTTGCCCATGAGCTGGGACATCTTTTAGGGGTAGACCATACTTGTAAGGGTGATTTAATGGCCGCCGGTATGGCAGGGGTCAAAGACTTCAAAAACCCGATTACAGATGCGGATGTGGCTTTAGCCTTGCAAGGTCTGGAACGGCATTTGGGATACCCCGCGGGTTCGCAACCGGTTCCGCCCAGTGAGGAGCCCTCGGTTTCTCCGAAACCTAGTGAAGACCCGAAGCCAACTACCCAACCAACCCAACCGGAAGTGCCGTCCGAAACTAGCAAACCTTCTCCGGATTCCTCTGCGCAGCCCAGCAACAAGCCCAGTGAAGAACCGGGTACTCCCTCTCCCTCGGCTGAGCCTACTCAAGAACCAACTACTTCCCCGCAGCCTACTTCGGAGCCGGAAGTTCAACCAGAGCCCAGCAGCACGCCCAGCTCAGAACCAACTATCTCTACCTCGGAGCCGACCTTCACAGAAGCACCAACTCCAGATGCTCCTCCCACCGCAGTACCAGAACCAAGTGTTACCCCTGATAATAATGCAGAGGAATCTGAGAGTTTCGTAGTTAAGGTACGCGTGTTCTTCGTGCGAGTATTCTCTTGGGTAGGCGGATTCTTCCGTTCTTTTACCTCTTAAAATAAGTGAATACCTGCATATAAATCGGGGGGTATTTCCCATGGGAAATACCCCCCGATTTATTTATGTCCAGAAAATCAGCAGTTATCTCTGGAGCGTAGATTCAGCCCCTAAAGTTACCTTAATTTGATGTTCCCCATCGGAACGCAGCAAGGTTAAAGTAACTTGGTCACCTGGTTTATACCAACGTACATACCCGGTTAAAGCTGTTCCAGAACTAATATCGTGCTTGTCAATCTTGGTAATCAAATCGCCACTCTTTAGTCCAGCCTTGTCGGCAGCCGAACCAGGAACCACTTGCTCTACAGCTGCTCCTACTTGAGATTCCCCAGCTACTTTTGCTATTCCGGTCTTAATAGTTACCCCTAACACGGCGTGGGTAACTTTCCCGGTCTTAAGGATTTGATCTGCCACGTTTTTAACCAGATTCACCGGAATGGCGAACCCGATACCAATCGAACCGGATTGACCGGAACTATTCGAGCCCAAAGAAGCAATTGAGGAAGTAATCCCGATTACTTGACCAGATGCGTTAAATAACGGACCACCTGAGTTACCAGGATTGATGGCCGCATCCACCTGAATAGCGTTAGTTACAACTTGTTGGCCACTTCCCGAGCGCTCATTTAGTCCCGGAATCTCAATCCCGGAGCGTTTCTCCCCTGAAGATTGAGTAACCGCCACCGGTCTGTCTAGGGCAGAAATAATGCCGGTAGTTACCGTGTTTTCTAGTCCTAGCGGAGAACCAATCGCGGCTACTGGTTGTGCTACCCGCAAATCAGTGGAACTACCTAGTGAAGCCATCTCTAGCGTCTTTGGAGGGTTAGTGAATTTTAGAACCGCCAGGTCAGTAGAAGCATCTGCCCCCACCACTTGCGCATCATAAATTTTGCCGTTATGTAAGGTGATTTGCACTTTGCTATTTCCAGTAATCGCCGCTGCCACTACGTGATAGTTGGTGATTACGTGTCCCGCTTGATCAAAAATAACCCCGGAGCCGGTTTCCCCTGAGCTCCCAGAAGCTACCTGAATAGCCACAACGGACGGCTGGACAGTTTTTGCTACCGTTTCCCAATCAGTGGCTTTACCACTGGCCTGTACCACTGGTGCTTGAGTGGCGATTTTACTCTGGGAAGTTCCCAAAGAGGTGGTGTTATCGGCGTTCATATAAGCTACTAATCCCCAGCAAGCCAGCGAGGCGGTAACTGCAATCGCAATAGTTGCCAGCCAACCAGGTCCGCGTTTGCTCTTTTCCTTACTCTTTTCCGGCATCGGGGAGGGTTCCCAAGTTCCCTGCCCACTTTGAGGGAACTGTCCTGCCACCGAAGCGGGCTGGTAAGGAGTTTGATTATAAAAACTGCCCTCAAAGGTGGTGTGGGCGCTTTCATAAGGGGAGGAGGGCGGGAATTGATTTTCGGAAACAGAGGGCGCTTGCGCCTCTCGCCCAAAGCCATTGTTCAAGAAGTTATTTGTTTCGGGCTCTGCGGACATTTCATAGGACGCTATGTGAGCACCCTGGTGGCTGTCGCTTTCCTTAGGAGTGGCGTAAGGATAAGCAGCGGTTCTGTTATCTTCTACCGGCAAACCGGTAGAACCTGGCTGGACACTGGTGATTCTCCCCTGTAGCTCAGGCATAGCTGCCGGGGAATCCTCCTGGTCACCTAGGGTGCTAGCAGCAGTATTACTTGTTGGTATCGAAGTATTTACTGCCGACACATTAGGGTGGTCGCTTTGAGTGTCACTTTGAGTTTCACCTGGCCAACCAGCACTTTGCCAGTCATCCATTTCCCAGTTATCAATCGGCTGATTCGGGTCTTGAGGCCAGTTCGAATTATTTTTATTGGTCATCAGTTTCAATCTCCTATTCTCGCTATGCCCCAATAGTGACACTAAGAACTGTCTTATATCTGGATGATTTCTGGAAGTTATCTGGATGGCTAAAATCGCTCATAGATTCTATAAAACAAGCTAACTTTAGCGACAGTGTCTTAGTGCGGTTTACGTTTACTGCGATTGACTTTCTTGGACTGTTTCTTAGTTGCGCTCTCGATAGTAGGCTCTGTTTTACCCTGAGCGGTGCGAAGTCGCGGGTTCTCTAGGTGTCCATCCTGGAGGTGCTCGCGATACCACTTTGGAGCCAGAGTTAAGCCGCGAGAAGGGGAATAACCCAGGAGACGGTAGTATTCACGCAGCCAAGCCGGTCGTAGCCTCTCAGGATAGTAGAGATTAGTCAATCCCCAAACCATTCCTATTAACCCCACAATCGCGCCAAACAAACATAAAGTAACAAACAGGTAGCTCCAGGGTTTACCGAATGCATAAGCCGGAAGTATAGCGCCAATCATCAAGAAAAAAAGACCCAGGGCAGGTAAAAACACTAACACCCAACGTTCATCAATTATTAGAATCCCAGAACGAGAAATATCTTTCCTTTTCTTTGGAACCCAAAAACGCGCCCTCGCGCTGCCGTGCCGAATCCAGACCGAACCCGCCAGTAAAACCATGCCCATAACTAAAGCAACAATATGATTCATGAAAACTAGCCTAACCTGTTTTTCTTGTACCTAACATGAGCGCCAAAACGGCAAATCAAAAAGTCCCTAATCAGTTAAACACCTAAAAAACACCGAGCAGAGAATCAACCCGCACGTTCAAAATCTACGCCCCATCGCCCTCCCGGAAAACCTACAAAACTGCGGAAAGCACCGCGATAACCAAGAGCTATAAGTATTGACGCGCCAAATCCACCGTATGAGATCCATAAGAGCCACCAAAAAGATTCGCATGAACCGCGAGCATATGGATTTGATGCAGATTAATCCGTTCCTGCCAGCCGGAAGCTAGGGGAGAAACCTGGTTATAGCCCCGGTAGATTTCCTCCAGATAAGGCTGCCCAAAAACCCCAAGCGCAGCCAAATCCGACTCCGCGTGACCACCAGAAGGAGCCGGGTCAATTAGCACCCCCACCACCTCGGGAAGAGGTAAATTCCGGTTATCTCCCCGTCCCGCCAAAGACGGAAAACGCTTTAAAGCCCTAGAGGGAGCCCAAATAATATTCCCAGTCCACAGGTCACCATGAATACGTGAAGCTCGAGACATCACCAGCTCCGGTTCGGGAACGTCAAAAACCCCGTCGCGCAAACGTTGCGCCAGCTTTTCTAAAACCGCAGCCCCCGCCCTATCAATAGAGCCATTAGCAAGGGCAGGTGGCAGATTCGGCATAATCCGGTGAACCGCGAAAAACTCTCCCCAGCTTCGCCCATCGTCCTCGTAAATCAAATCCAAACTGGAACGTCCCATAAAACCAGGACCTGAATAGCCTAGAGGCGGCTGACCATACCAATCCGCCCCGCCCGCATGAGTAAACGCCAAAGCAGCCCCAAATGAACGCGCCGCCTGGGGAGTAATCGCCGCCTGCGGAATCAGCTCAGTATCAAGGTATCCGCGCCCAGAATCCGCAACCAGCACCACGTGCGCCCCGCCGCGACACATCGGCTCAGCCAGCCACTTTACCCCCAGCTCCTCCAATTCCAAAGCTTCCGGGTGGCGGTTATCGACTTTATGGTAAACCTGGTCAGTCATATTCCCATTCTGCCAGCCAGCAAAGATGTGGGCTAACTCGCCAGATTTGGCAGGAAATACGCCCGGCAGTCTAGGCTTAAAGCATGACTCCAGAAGAACTAAGCGCCCTAATCCGCGAGATTCTAGGAAATCTGAGCGAAGAAATCGGCTTAACCACAGATACCATTCCTGCCACCGTAAAAGTGGAACGACCCCGCTCGCGAGGAAATGGTGATTGGTCCACCAATATCGCCATGCAATTAGCCAAAAAAGCCGGGATAGCGCCGCGCGACCTCGCCACCAAAATTACCTCCCAACTCGACCAGGTTGAAGGAATCACCAAAACCGAGGTAGCCGGTCCGGGATTCGTAAACATATGGCTAGAAGCAGGAGCGGCGGGCGCACTGGTAGGCACAATCCTGCAAGCCGGGAAAACCTATGGTCACAGTCGAGATTTGAGCGGAAAACATGTCAATGTGGAATATGTTTCCGCCAACCCCACCGGTCCCATCCATCTAGGCGGAGGACGCTGGGCGGCAGTCGGCGACACCCTCTGCCGGATTTTGGCAGCCTGCGGGGCAGAAGTTACTCGCGAATACTATTTCAACGACCACGGAGCACAGATTAGCCGTTTCACTAAATCATTAGTGGCGCGCTGGCAAGGAACAGAAGTGCCCGAAGATGGATACGGCGGACAATATGTCCTCGACATAGCTAACAGGGTTGCCGAGCAAGCCAAAAAAGAAGGCATAGAACTGGAAAACCGCACCCAGACCCAAGTGGAAGAATACTTCCGCGAGGTGGGCACCGGTCTGATGTTCCAGGAAATTAAAGACTGCCTACACAGCTTCCGAGCCGATTTTGATGTTTTCTTCCACGAGGACGAGCTGCACACTTCCGGGGCAGTAAACGCCGCAATAGAAGAGCTGCGTTCGCGCGGAGTAATCTATGAGCAAGATGGCGCCACCTGGCTAAAGTCCACAAAATATGGTGACGACAAAGACCGCGTTATTTTGAAATCTGATGGCGACCCCGCCTATTTTGCAGCCGATATTGCCTACTATCGGGATAAACAGCGCCGGGGAGCCACCGAAGAAATCTTGATTCTAGGAGCCGACCATCATGGCTATATCGACCGTATGTACGCCATGTGTGCCGCATTCGGGGGACAGCCAGGAGAAAGCCTAGAAATAATTATCGGGCAGATGGTGAATCTGAAAGAAAACGGCGTAGAAGTAAAAATGTCCAAACGTGCCGGCACAGTAATCACCCTAGATGACCTGGTAGACGCGGTAGGAGTGGACGCGGCTCGCTATTCGCTGGTGCGAGTATCAATGGATTCCACCGTAGATATAGATTTAGATTTACTGCGTTCACATTCAAATGAGAACCCGGTCTACTATGTGCAATCCGCCCACGCTCGCACCTGTTCAGTAGGGCGCAACGCAGACGAAGCAGGAGTGTTAGCTGACGGTAAATATGATGCTTCAACGCTTTCTAGCCCTGCCGATAACGAACTATTAGGCATCTTGGCACAATACCCGGCAGAACTTAAACTGGCGGCTAACGAACGCGAACCTCACCGGATTCCCAGATATCTAGAGAAATTGGCAGCCGACTATCACACTTGGTACAACCAGTGCCGAGTAATACCCCGCTCTGACGAAAAGATAACCGCCGCTCACGTGGCGCGCCGACACTTGAATGAGGCCGTGCGGCAAGTGTTGGCAAATGGTTTAGAGCTTTGCGGCGTGGTAGCTCCCGAGCGTATGTAGCGGAAAGATAAAGGCATGGGGACAGTACCAACTACTAAAACTGCACGTGAGGAAGCTATTCGCGAAATTCTCAGCCAGCATGAGATTTCCAGTCAGTCACAGCTGCTAAGTCACCTAGCTGAACGAGGAATCCCTACCACCCAAGCCACCCTGTCGCGCGATCTACTAGCTTTACGTGCCACAAAAGTGCGCGCTAGCAGTGGGAAAACTATCTATATGCTGCCCGAACCCTATCCGGTGCGAGTGCGGAGAGGACAAGAAGATCCCGGTAATGAAAAGCTGGCTAAATGGTGTCAAGACCTGCTGGTATCGTCTGCAGTGGTACATAACCAGGTAGTGCTGCGCACCCCGGCGGCGGGCGCGCAACTGCTCGCGGGCGCAATCGATATGGCGTGGTTTGATGCCGTGCTCGGCTGCATTGCAGGTGACGATACTATTTTGGTTATTTGCAAAACCGATGAGGACGCCCAGTCCTTAAATGAGCTGTTTATGCAGTTCGTTACTGATTAGGTTGCGTGGAGTTGCCGAAATTTACCGCGCTGGGGCAGATTTTGCCTCGCGCCCCGAAATCCGGAAAATACTCTGGTATTTTCACGGATTTAACGCCTTAAGACTTACAGAATTTTAGATTTCTTACCAGGTATCCGATTCTACGGAATCTTGCTGGCTAGGGTGTCTACCCTTCGGCATAAATCTGCCCCTGCGCTTTCCGTTACCGCTGCGGGGCTGGCTTGGTAAAAGCACTCCGGGGGCCTCGTGACCGGCTTCACCGGTTGGAGGGATTGTTGGAATCGGTTGGAATGAGGACGTATCCGGTTTGCAGGTGATGATTTAGTGTTCGTCCCTCTCGTATCTTTTACCGGTCGCGCCTCTTTTGGTGACGTTTTCGCCCTCCCGGTGCGGTTGCGCCCTCCCGAGATGGGAATTGTGGTCGATATTGGGTTGTTTTGCCGGTATTGGGAGGGTGATTTTGTCTCGGGAGGGTGAAACGGCGCGTATGCCTGAAATCAGGAGGGTGGGAATGTTGCACTTGGGGTCACGGTTGCCTGGTTGCGTGTCTGAAAACTGTGGGTGCGGGGGAAAGTTTGTCCTCCTGCCCAAGTAATTTGGAAAACGTGGCGGCGTTTTCCAAATTCTTATGCCCACCGCACCTACTCGGATCAAACTTTCCCCCGCACTTCTGTCATTACTTTCGCATATTTACCCGCCGTGCCCCGAAATCCGTGAAAAGTGCTTTGCATTTTCACGGATTTAACGCCCTAAGATTTACTGAAATTTAGATTTATTACCAGGTATCCGATTTTAGGGAATCTTGGTGGCTAGGGTGTCTACCCCGCGGCATGAAACTGCTCCCCACATCTGCCTGGACGAAACTTTTCCCCGCCCTTCTTGTCAGTGCTTCCGCTTCTCTCGCCTACCGCGCCCTTTTTTGGTGACGTTTTGACCCTCCCGGTGCAGTTGCGCCCTCCCGAGAGGGGAATTGTGGTCGTTATTGGGGTGTTTTGCCGGTATTGGGAGGGTGCTTTTGTCTGTGGAGCGTGATAATGCTCCTCAGCTGGGTGTGCTTGCCTGGTTACGTGTCTGGAAGTTGCAGGTGCAGGGGAAAGCTTGTCCTCCTGCCCAAGAATTTTTGAAAACGTGGCGGCGTTTTCCGAATTCTTATGCCCACCGCACCTACTCGAATCAAACTTTCCCCCTGCTTTTCCTGTCATTACTCCCACATATTTAGCGCCCGCACCCCTTGTATTTTGAAATCTTGTCCTTCGGCATATAACTATTCCCCGCATCCATATGTTTTGTGCTCTAGAAATCGAGTGTGTGAATCACATTAAATAAGCTGTCGCTAATTTGGAGGGCTTATTGGCTCTGTCTTAAACTAGGGTAGTTGCTAAGGCAACGGCAAATGCGCTCGTGGCTCAACGGATAGAGCATCTGACTACGGATCAGAAGGTTGCAGGTTCGAATCCTGTCGAGCGCGCCAAACCCCGTCCTCGTTGCAATCCAGCGGTGACGGGGTTTTCCCAATTCTCCGTTTGAAGCATAGTAGGTTAGTTCCGGGCTGTGTTGATACGGTTAGCGTCGTTGTTAAAGGCTTGTCACCGGATTTGGCCTATTCCTTATAGGGGTGTTTGTCTGACGCTCGCTGTTCGCCGGTCTCTAGCTCGCCCTTAACTGGTTTAAGTCGCTTAGGTCAATGGCAGTGAGCTGTTCTTAACAATTTCGGGTTAAAACCCGAGAATTTGTTGCATCACCCAAGGTCGCTAGGGGATACTTGCGTAAGTAAATACAAAAGTCTTTATTGGTTGAAAATATTGCGTCGAACAGCAGTGGGGAATTATGAGGGATTATTCTGTTCCATTCCGTGGAAAACTCGCGCAGAGCCTATCTAAACTATTGGCTTTAGCCTTAGCAACCGCCTTAACGCTCACCATTGCGGGTTCGGTGGCTGTCTCCCGTGCTTATGCCGCAGACGCTTTAGGAGAGCAACAGGTTCAGCAAGTGGTAGATCAGGTTCTCGCTGACCTCCAGAAAGTTGGTTTTCGCGATAAAGCCATCAGGGACAAACTTGCAAAGACCCGTTTTACATTGGCTGAAAAGCTTGGTAAAAAGACAGAGATTTGGAAGGACAATAAAGATAAGTACCCTACCCTTAACGATGTCCCGGATGAGGTAGTACTCCAGGCGCTCCAAGAAGAGTACTTACTCGCTTCCGATATGGAGGGCGCATTCAACCAAATCAAAAAGGATTTGCCAACAATCCTCCCGCTAATGATAAAAGCAGATTCCCAGGTAGCTGCTGCGGGGAAGAATAAAGACGTCACCTACTATGTAAACGCGATTAAAAACGATACTGCTGGTTTCCTGATTGGCGCTGCCTATCTGCAACGTAACTATGGTTTCAACATAAAAGAGGGCGCTACGGTTGCTCGCCAGCTGATGACGCAAAATAATGCTTTCGGGAAAGAATACGCTCCCCTGGATATAGTCAAAGCTATTGGGCAGCAGAGCGCCGACCAGCGCAAAATGTTGTCTACTCCTAAACTGTTTAAAGATGTTTTAGGTGGGAAGATAGCTGACCAAACCGATTTAGGGACTTTCCTAAATGACCAGGTAGCCAAGACCGGTAAAAACCCTGCTGATTGGTTTTGGAAAACCTCTAAAGCAGTAATTTATGAAAAGAAGTCGAAAGAAAACCCAACTGCTCCCTATCGGGTATTCGACAAGCTCAAGGGGGAACCCAACGGTCAGGCAGAGCTACTTGCCCTATTGAACGTGTCAGAAAACTCTCTGTATGTGGCTTCGACAGTGGAGTCCATCATGTACGGTCTGACCGACACCTATGTAAATCGAGCACTCAAAGATGCTAATCCAGATGCCTATAGGAAAGAACTAGAGGCTTTTGACAACAAGGTTGAATACGCCGCTGAACGTCAAGCCGACTATTTGGATTTTTGGTATCGCCTAGCAAAAGAGGATAAACAACGCGCACAACTTGTGGGTAACCGCCGCGTATGGGACAACCAGCAGATTAAGAATCCGAATGAGACTTCTGCTGCAAAACGGTGGTCGCCTAAACAGGGTGCTGGGGTTGCCAGCGGAGTTAAAGAGTTTATGACCCCGTTAGGCTACTATTTTACTTTCACGCAGGCAGATGGAGTGGCCGACATTAATAGCGGGCAGATTCACTACTGGTTAGCCAATGGTCTAGATGATCGCGGGCTGACCACCTATGCTCACGAACACACGCACCAAATGGCGAATCAAGTTCATTTTGCCGGATATGGTCAGCGCTCCGGGGCGAGTGCCGAACTGATTACTCGGGGTGTGTTCGAGCCTTGGCATCAGAACGATCCCACTGATAAAGGGGCAAACTTCGACCTCAACCAGATTTTTGATCGCAGCGATCAAAACCCTTACGGCAATAAAACCCCTGATCGTTTCCAGACAGCCGATGATTTGAAAACCTATTACGGCAACCAGATGGATTTAATCTATACCCTGGATTATTTAGAAGCTGAGGTAGCTTTATCCAAAGACGATGCCACCAAAGCAAAGCTATTCAATAAAGCCACCTTGTCCGGCAAAGATGAAAAGAAAGATGAAAAGTTTGAAAATATCAGTGTCGATGAGGCTAAGAATCTTAAAACAATCAATGACCTGGTAGATATGAATGCGGTTGCCTATCGACTCATGGTTGATGGGAAGAAAGTAACCGGTACCGCTAAATATAACGGCTACTATGCGATTCCCCTGTTTACCCCGATTTATGGAGCACCCCATAATCCTAACGGTATGAGCGGAGATATCCACACTAAGCGCCTAAGCTGGGAAATGCTTTCGGCATACGGCTACTACGAGGGTATGGTTCCCTACCTGTCTAATCAGCTAAAACCAGACAACGTTGCGCAAAATACTCAGTTTAGCGACGACGTGATTATTTCAAAGGTGAGTGGCGGTAAATACCGCACTATGGCGGATTTCAAAAAAGCTCAATATGCCGAGCGGATCGCTAAGAAAGATAACCTAAAACCAATCACTATTGATTGGGAGGGAAAGACCCAGCAGATCACCACCTACGCTCAACTTAAAGAGCTGATGGATGCTGCTGTGGAGGACGACCTTAAAAATAATCGTCTGCAGCCATCTGGCTGGTACAACAAACTGCCCACGCAAACAAAGGTGGAACGGTTAAAGAGCACAATTTTCTTAGCGTATAAAACTAACACCAATCAGTTTGCTACCAACATCTATAAAGACGCACCCAAGACCTACACGGTCAGTTACCGCTTTAACGATTTCGACGCCCTCCCCGAGGACGTGAAAAAGCTGCTACCAACCCCGCAATCCGATATTGCTGCTGGTAGCACAGTGACCCTGTCCCAACCCGGGAAGAAGCAGGTGGTGACCGATAAGGGGATTTATGACTTCAAGGGCTGGGAACCTAAGACAATCACGAATATAGCTAAAGACGAAACCGTCACGGGTACCTGGACTTTTACTGCCTATGTGATCCCGAAAGCCCCCAGCAGTGTAGATGACGACTTTGCTCAGGGCGGGAATGAATATATCGGCAGCTACACCTTACCTGAGGTAGAGGGCGTTGAATACCTGGTTGACGGGAAAGTAGTGACCGGAACAGTAAATGTCAGTCCCAATCAGGCTGATGTAAATGCTCCGGTGACGGTTATCGTAACCGCCAGGGCAAAGGATGGTTATAGCCTTAAACCCTCCGCTACGTCCTCGTGGGAATTTAAGTTTACCCGCGTGAGTGACAAAGACCGGTACCACCCGTTCGCTGACCCGATTTCCCTAACCGTGGGAGATGCTCTTCCGCAGCTTAAAGACGTGGTTAAATTCCCGGATACTCCCGGTCAGATGCCTACCGATTTAGATAAAGTGAAGTTCGCTTGGAAAGCGCCGACACCTAGCACGGACAAAGTCGGTAATATCAGGGGAACCATCACTGTTACTTATGCAGATGGCAGCAGTGAAGAAATCACCGTGGATATTAGCGTTAATGCTAAACCCTTGACCAAGGTAAAGATTCCGCAGACCCCTGAGGTGAACGATCCTTGCAATAAATGGATGGCTAATGGGAAAACAGAGCCGAATGCAACTTGGATTAAACCAAACGATACCCAGCAGGTCACTTGGGAAATCAACCAAGCAAAAGAGCTGATAGCTAAGACTAAAGACGGCTATGTTTTCGAAAATAACACTAGCGCCCACAACTTTGGGGTAGCGAAGGACTCGGGCGACTTCTGCTGGGAAGATTTGGGTCCAGCTGAGACTGTTCCCGATAAAGATGTCTATACTCCACAAGCCGATCCAATCACGGTTAAAAAAGGTGAGAAACTGCCGGAACTAAGTAAGGTAATTACGTTTAAAGGGCAGGCTCCAACCGATTTAACTAAAGTCAAGTTTGCGTGGAAAGGGAATGCGCCCAGTACCGAGGAAGCAGGAGAGCTTTCGGCAGTGGTCACCGTTACTTATGAAGATGGCAGCAGTGAAGAAATTACGGTGAAAGTGATAGTAAAGGCTGACGAGCAACCAGGTACCGATCCGACTGAACCTGGTACGAAACCAGGTGGAGATATGCCTGGAACCACCCCTAACCCTGGTACCGGTAAACCGGAAACTAAACCTGCGGGTGAGGGTGCTTCCTCGCCTAAACCGGGTCAGAGCGCTCCGGCAACGGCAGGGAAGAAACCGGCATTATCTAATACCGGTTCTGTGGGTCTGGCCGCGTTAGCGCTTCTCGCTTCCCTCAGCACCGCTGGCGCGTTCCTGCTTAGCCGTAGACGCAAATCTGTGCACAGGCGGTAAGCAGCCGCGCTGCGCTTCAGGATTGGGGAGTTTATTCCTTAGGTGAAAGGTGAATTCCCCAATCCGAGTGGTCTTGGGTGGGGTCTAGGGTGTCCAGGTAGTCAATAACTTGCTTTTTCGCGTCAGCTAGTTTTTCAACCTGAGTGTATTGGTCAGGTGCTATTTCTAATTCCCAACCGTTCTCCCATGGAGTTGCCTTAACGGAGATTTTCATTTTTATTCCTTTCTATTGCTTTAAGAGCGCTCCTTGTCTCTCCCGGCGATAGTTGTTTGGTTCTGACGATTACCGATTTTGGGCTGATGCCCGATTTTATCTGACCTTTCGTCCAGACCTCGTAATCTTCCTTGCCTGGTCGCGATTCAGCGGTGACGCGGTTTTCCAATTCCTAAGATTTATCACAATTCTGATTTGGTATATAAAAATACCATAAATAGTACAGTAAACCTCTTGTTCATTTATTTATTTATGCTTAGAATAGTTTAGAGAAAGGGGTGAATACAGATGACTACCAACACCGTTAACGTCAATTTCAAACTTAAGGCAGACGATAAACGTCTGATGGAAAGCGCCTGCCGGGAACTCGGGCTTTCAATGAGTGCAGCGTTCACGATTTTTGCAAAAAAAGTTGGTCGTGAGCGCCGGATACCGTTTGAGGTTTCGGCTGACCCCTTTTACTCTGAAGAGAATCTTTCCCGCCTCAAGAAAGCGATTGACGAGGTCGAAGCAGGTAGAAAGCAGCTTGTTCCGCACGATCTGATAGAAGAATAAAATCATGCAAATCGTGTGGAGCGAGGAAGGCTGGGAGGATTACCTCACCTGGCAGACTCGCGACAAAAAGACATTACGTCGGATAAATCGGCTTATCACGGATATTAAGCGTAACGGATACGACTCCATCGGAAAGCCGGAACCGCTTAAGGGTGATTTATCGGGTTACTGGAGTGTCCGCATTGATGACAAAAATAGAATCGTATTCAGAATCAAGAACTCTCAACTCGAAATTTGGCAGTGCGGCTCTCATTATCGCGATAAATAAGATTCTTGGAGTGAGGAAATCAGCATGCAACAGGACAGAGAATCTGAGTTCATTCCCACAGAGACTTCACCGGCCTCGATTGACGAACTGATGAACGAGTTTGAACTCTCTGACGCTGAAATTGAACAGCGCGCTCAGGAATATGAAACAGAGAATTGGAGCCTGGGTCATGAGCGTATATATGCTGGCTCCCAAGGTAGGTGGCGAATATTTCATGCTATGACCCCTCCTACCAAAGCCTTTCTTAAAGAACTAGGGATGTAAGGAACAATGATGAGCGCTTTTGCTGCCATAGACGGACAAATAATAACCGATGAGAAGCTAAATGATTGGGAGCGGGGTTACGCACAAGGAACATTTCCGGAAGGCGAAAGAAATCTGAGTCAGGTCATCCACGGCTCTCCCCGCTCTTTAAGCAGCGAGGGGAGTGAAACTCTATCGGTAAAAATTCCGGTAGCCATGAAAAGAGCGTTGATTGCGACAGCAAGAGAGCAGCAACTCACTACCAGTGAACTGGTTCGCATTACGCTTGCCAAATCACTTGCCCGAGCATAATGCTCATCCCTGCCGCGAATAATGTTACTTGTTAAAAATCTCGGATAAACCAATTTTTACGGCTTCATCGGCGCTGAGGGATTGTTCGGCTACCTGACGCACTAGGTCGCGGGTTCTAGGGTCAGTCACCGGCATATCGGCAAGATTCATCGCAGCGTCAGCGAATGCTATCGCAGCTTCTGCCGGGGTAGGGTAGTTCGCGACCTCAGCGTACGGGGTCAGCTGATCTTCCTGACCGTGTTCCGGATGGGGTTCTTGGTCTTGTGGAGGCATATTTTCTGGTACCTAAATCTCTGACCAGGGCGTTGGTGGTTTGCATCTATCACTTGGTTGGGCTCACTGACTCTCTTTTCATAATCCGATTCTTAGTACGTTCAACCAATTCGTCAGCGTTTATAGTTTCCTTAATATATTCGTTGGCATCATCGATGAAATCAGAGGATACTGCCTGGCCTTCGAGCTCGGCAGAATGGATGGCTCTGGTAACGTTTCTGCGTCTGGTTAGCTGCATGACTTATCCCCATTTCCCGATGGATACTGCCGAACTAATTATAGTGCCTACCAGGGGTTACTGTTAGTTTTATGCGTATTTACTCTTGGTATGAGGACGGAAAAGGCTAATCCCCGCGCAACACCCTAACGGACTTAGCTGAAGTGGGATAGGGGGCGAGACGATTAGCATGGCTTTGCCGACGATTTGGTCTTCGGAGACGGTGTCGATGGCTTTAGTGCGGGAATCTGGCGATTGCCGATAGCGCCGGCAACCAGCAGTTTGCGTCTTTCAAAAATCTGCCAGACGGTTCCAAAGTGGTGTTTACTTATATTTCCGGACGCGAATATCGCTACCAGCTAGCGACCGTGGAAACAGTGCCTAGCAAAAAGCAATCCGCTATTTCCCGGCATCGGGAAAGATGGGACGCAGCAATCTTTACCCCCAACTTTTCTCGCCGCGGGCTCTTTTATAAACGCGGCAACGAGCCGGAAGTCTGTGGGTGAGGAAACTTACAGCATAAATAGGGGAGCTAACTTTCATTTACCTGCGATTCTAAACTAAACTAAGAGAGTTGCATTCCGCCCTGGAATGCCGCGGCAGAGACCTGTGCGCTGCAAAAGCAGAGCATTTTGAGTCTGCCACTTTCGCGGTTACCTGGGGAGCCGGCATAGCCGGGCAACAGGAAGAAACAACCTAAGGGGTGTGTTGCATCCCGATTTTAGGAGAACACGATGATTCAACAAGAGTCGCGACTAAAGGTCGCTGACAACACGGGTGCAAAGGAACTACTTTGTATTCGCGTGTTGGGCGGCTCCGGGCGGCGTTTTGCAGGTATCGGTGACACCATTGTTGCCACTGTTAAAGACGCTATCCCCGGCGGCAATGTCAAGAAAGGCGAAGTTGTTAAAGCGGTAATCGTGCGCACTCGTAAAGAGCGTCGCCGCCAGGATGGTTCCTACATCCGCTTTGATGAAAACGCCGCAGTTATTATCCAGCCCAGTGGTGAACCGCGCGGAACCCGTATTTTCGGGCCGATCGGGCGTGAACTTCGCGACAAGAAGTTCATGCGCATTATCTCGCTGGCTCCGGAGGTGCTGTAATGGGAGCGAAAATTAAGAAGGGCGATCTGGTAGAGGTTATTGCTGGCCGTACCAGTGACGAGAAAAAACTAGCTAAGCGCAACGAGCGCCGCGCTGAAAAAGGTTTGCCCGCCCTCAAACCAGGGGATAAAGGCAAGCAGGGGCGGGTACTTGAGGTATACCGTTCCAGTGACCGCGTACTGGTCGAGGGGGTTAATATCCGCACTCACCACACTCGCGCAGGTCAGAACCAGCAGGGACAGGCAACCGGCGGTATCGAATACCGGGAAGCTCCGATTCACATCTCTAATGTGGCGCTAGTTGATCCCAAGACCAAGAAGCCTACCCGGGTTGGCTTCCGTGAGGAACAGGCAGAACGCGGAGGACGGCTGCGTACCGTTCGGGTACGTTACGCGAAGCGTTCTGGGGAGGACATCTAATGGCTGAAGAAAAGACTCTAGTTCCGCGCCTAAAAGTGCGTTACCAGGAAGAAATCCGTAATTCTTTGAAAGACAAGTTTGAATACGAAAACGTGAACCAGATTCCAGGTCTGGCAAAAGTTGTCGTAAACATGGGTGTAGGCGATGCCTCCCATG
Source organism: Varibaculum sp. (assembly GCF_008661855.1). NCBI lineage: Bacteria > Bacillati > Actinomycetota > Actinomycetes > Actinomycetales > Actinomycetaceae > Varibaculum > Varibaculum sp. The sequence goes on along the minus strand of NZ_RPZY01000055.1, from coordinate 65,884 downwards.
ACTCCAAACTAATGGAGGGCGCGATTCGCGACCTGACCGCGATTACCGGACAAAAACCGGTTGTCACTAAGGCACGTAAATCTATCGCCCAGTTCAAGCTGCGTGCCGGTCAGCCAATCGGCGCTCACGTTACTATTCGTGGCGATCGGATGTGGGAGTTCGTAGACCGTTTGGTTTCTACCGCGCTGCCGCGTATCCGTGACTTTAGGGGGCTAAGCCCCAAACAGTTTGATGGTCACGGTAACTACACTTTCGGCTTGACCGAACAGGCCATGTTCCACGAGATTGATCAGGACTCGATTGATCGTGTACGTGGTATGGATATCACTGTGGTTACCACTGCTAACAGTGATGAAGAAGGTCGAGCACTGCTAAAGTTACTAGGCTTCCCGTTTAAGGAGGAACGTTAATGGCGAAAACGGCGCTGAAGAATAAAGCGAATCGTAAGCCGAAGTTCAAAGTACGCGGATACACACGGTGCAACCGCTGCGGACGCCCCCATTCGGTGTATCGCAAGTTTGGACTTTGCCGTGTTTGCCTGCGTGAGCTCGCTCTGCGGGGCGAACTGCCGGGCGTAACTAAGAGCAGTTGGTAAAAACTACTACGTTGCAGGTCTGAAACAGAAACCGCAGCGAGGAAGGGTTAGAACCCCAAAATGACAATGACAGATCCCATCGCAGATATGCTTACACGTCTGCGTAACGCCAATGCGGCGCATTTGGACACTGTGTCTATGCCTTCATCAAAAATGAAGGCGGGAATCGCAAAGATTCTAGAAAATGAGGGCTATATAGCCAAGAGTGAAGTCACCGATGCCCGTGTGGGCAAGACTCTCACTTTGACCCTGAAATACGGAAGCAAGCGCGAACGGGCAATCACCGGTTGCAAGCGGGTTTCCAAGCCGGGTCTGCGTAAATACGCAAAATCCACTCAGTTGCCGAAGGTCATGGGAGGCCTTGGGGTGGCAATTTTGTCCACCTCCTCTGGCCTTATGACTGACCGTCAGGCACAAGACAAAGGCGTAGGCGGGGAAGTTCTCGCCTACATCTGGTAAGGGAGGGAACTAGGAATGTCACGTATTGGCAAGACTCCGATTTCCCTACCGGCAGGTGTGGAAGTAAAAATCGATGGCTTGAATGTTTCAGTTAAAGGACCTAAAGGTCAGCTGGAACGTACTTTTACCGGTGCGCTCACCATTCGTGAAGAGGACGGTAAAATCCTGGTTGATCGGGTAGAAGAAACTCGCCAGGCTCGCTCTTTGCACGGTCTTACCCGCTCTTTGATTTCCAACATGATTGAGGGCGTAACTAACGGTTTCACCAAAGAAATGGAAATCGTGGGGACCGGTTACCGCGTATTGACTCGCGGTAGCGATATTGAGCTGCAGCTAGGGTTCTCGCACCCGGTACCGTTTAAAGCTCCCGAAGGAATCGAATTTAAGGTGAATAGCGCCTTGTCGTTCACTATTTCCGGCATTAGCAAGGAACTAGTTGGCGAGACCGCCGCGAAGATCCGTAAGATTCGTCCTCCGGAACCCTATAAGGGCAAAGGTATTCGTTACAAGGGCGAATTCGTTCGTCGCAAGGCCGGAAAGGCGGGTAAGTAAATGTCATATACCCCTAAAGGTAAAGGCAAATTCGTCGCTCGCAAGCGCCGCCATATTCGGGTTCGTAAACGCGTATATGGTACGGAGCAGCGCCCTCGTCTGGTGGTTACTCGGTCTAACCGCCACATGGTTGCTCAGGTTGTCAATGACGATTTGGGGCACACCTTGGTTTCAGCTTCCACTCTGGAAGCGGAGCAGCGAGGCGAAAAGATGAAGAAAGTAGATGCGGCTCGCCTGGTAGGTGAACGTATCGCCAAGCGTGCCCTAGAGGCAGGCATCACGGCTGTCGTGTTTGATCGCGGTGGCAACAAGTATCATGGTCGCGTCGCCGCGGTGGCTGAAGGTGCCCGCGATGGCGGTCTGAAGCTGTAGAGGAGAGGGAAAATAATGGCTGAAGAAAATAAAAACGCCGATTCCCGGGAATCCCGTGGCAAAGGCCGCGAAGACCGGGGGCGTAAGGGCCGCCGCGACAATCGTCGTGAGCAGGAAAAGAATCAGTATTTAGAGCGCGTAGTTACCATTAACCGTGTTTCTAAAGTAGTTAAGGGCGGACGTCGTTTCGCTTTCACCGCTCTGGTAGTAGTCGGTGACGGTGAAGGTATGGTCGGTGTCGGATACGGCAAGGCTAAAGAGGTTCCCCAGGCTATTTCTAAGGGCGTGGAGGACGCGAAGAAGAACTTCTTCCAGGTACCGATGATTGGGCGCACTATTACCCACGTGGTACAGGGTGAGAAAGCTGCTGGCGTGGTTTTGCTTCGTCCTGCTTCTCCCGGTACCGGGGTAATCGCCGGTGGTCCGGTACGTGCAATCATGGAATGCGCGGGCGTTCATGATGTGCTAACCAAGTCTTTGGGTAGCGCTAACGCTTTGAACATCGTGCAGGCTACGGTCGCAGCGCTGAAGATGTTGCAGCGTCCGGAAGAGGTTGCGGCTCGCCGTGGACTTCCGGTTGAACGGGTTGTTCCCGAGGCAATGCTCCGTGCCCAAGCTGAGGCTCGCGCCGAGAAAGCTGAAAAGGCTAAAAAGGACGAGGCGGAGAAAGCCGCTGACGGGGTAGCTGAAGAGGTGAATGCCTGATGAGTAAGCTGAAAATCACCCAGGTTAAAGGTTTGGTGAATACCAACCAGAATCAGCGTCGCGTTATGCAATCGCTGGGTCTGCGCAAGATTCGTCACAGTGTGGAACATCAGGATAATCCGGCTATTCGTGGTCAGATTCGCAAAGTTGCCCACTTGGTGCAGGTAGAGGAGATTGGTTAATGGCTGAAGATACTAAGGTAACCGAGGCAGAGGAAACCACTAAAGAGGGCGTGATTCGGCTTCACGATTTGCGTCCAGCTCCCGGGGCTAATAAGCGTCGTAAGCGCGTGGGTCGCGGTGAAGGTTCGCAGGGTAAGACTGCGGGGCGCGGTACTAAAGGTACAGGCGCTCGCAAGAATGTGCATCCTCGCTTCGAGGGCGGGCAGATGCCTTTGCATATGCGCCTACCGAAGCTCCGTGGATTCAAGAACCCCTTCGCTACTGTCTATCAGGTAGTGAACCTGGATCGTCTACAAGATATCTTCCCTGAAGGGGGAACAGTCACGGTTGATGATTTGGTTTCCAAAGGAGCGGTTCGCAAGAACTCTTTGGTAAAGGTTCTAGGTACTGGGGAAATCTCGGTGAAACTGGAACTGATTGTAGACGCTTGGTCTGCTTCCGCTAAAGAAAAGATTGAAGCTGCCGGCGGTTCGCTGAGCAAGCGCGAGCAAGACTAATTGTTCTAATCTGCTCTTTGAGCTGTAGCTTTAAGAGTTTAGCTTAAGCTAAATCTGTTTAGATTAATAGTTTCGGGCGGGGAGGAAATCTCCCCGCCCGAAACTATTTTTCTGGGGTGATGCTCAATTTGGAGTTGTAAACCCATTTCTTACTTTTCTTTCTGCTTTGCCTATTTTGTGAGCATTTAATTTATCTTTCGACCAGCAAGTGCCCGGCATAGGGGATATTGCAGTGATTTATGACTCGCTTTTATCAAGGATTGACACCTGGTAGCTGTCGGCGTTTATACTCGAAACATATTTGTTACTAAATCGTTATATGTCGTTGGCGCTAACAAACGGCGACATGACCCTCAGGAGATATAGTGCGTAAAACCTGGTTGATGGCACCAATCGTGGTTATGGCAGCTTTGGGATTAGTAGCTGCCGATTCTGTTCATCCTTCGGCTGGCGCTAACCGTACCAGTGTGAATGTTTCTCAACTAGCCAGCAATATGTTGCAGGAAAATCTCTACAACCAGGCTGTTTCTGTTGATGAAGATGTTAAGCTCCCTTCCAGTAAGGTAAACGCTAGTTCCGCGCGAGCTTCCAGCACCCTTCTTAGCGACAGTTCGGATACTGCCTTGCCCCAAGCTCAGACCCCCAACTGTGTTCCCCCTAGCGGTGATCCCCGGGTACAGGCCTGGCCGCGCCAAGTACGCACTATGATTTCCCAGCGTTTTGGGGTTACCAATATCGGTGGTTTTCGCCCCGGAGATTCTCGCGATCACGGTAAAGGTCTCGCTCTTGACGTGATGGTTCCCGTTTCAAGCGCTTTGGGAGACACCATTGCCAACTGGGCAATTAGTAACAGCCAAGATTTGAATGTGAAATATGTAATCTGGAAGCAAAAAATCTGGATGCCTGGACGCAGCTGGCAGGGGATGGAAAACCGGGGCTCTGTCACTGCTAATCACTTTGATCACGTACATATTAGCTTCAACGCTGGCTCTGGTCGTTGTCTCTAGCTTGGGTTTTAGGCTCTAGCGTCAGTTTTTATACCAATCACCTACGCTGGTACTTAACCTTGCACCTGCCCTTAAAAATCTAAGACAGTATTCCCTCAAAAACTTACGACCCTCGAATCTTATTCCAGGCATTAAGCTTTGCATGTGCTATTAGAGGGCAAAATTGTGTAGGCTACTAAGGGTTAAAGAATCTTCTTTTATATGCCCTTAAAAGACATAGTGCTGGAGGCAGTTTGCTTAGCGTATTCGTACAGGCGTTCAAAACGCCCGATCTTAGGAAAAAGCTCCTGTTCACCTTGGCGATTATGGCGCTGTATCGGGTTGGTTCCCATATTCCCTCACCGGGAGTGAACTATCCGAACCTACAGGCCTGCCTGAAAAATAATGAACAGAATGGTCTACTCGACTTGGTGAACCTGTTCTCTGGGGGAGCGCTACTGTCTCTGTCCGTATTCGCCATGGGGATTATGCCCTATATTACGGCCTCAATTATTATCCAGCTGATGCGAGTGGTTATTCCCCGCTTCGAGGATCTTCACCGCGAGGGTCAAGCCGGAAAAGCTAAAATGACCCAGTACACCCGCTACCTGACCATCGGATTGGGGGTGCTGCAATCGGTAACCATCATCTACATGGCTCGTTCCGGGCAGTTGCTACAGGGATGCTCTCCCTCTAAACCCATCATTCCTGACGAATCAGCGATTAACTATCTGATAATGATGGTAACCATGACTGCTGGTACCGGTCTGATCATGTGGCTGGCAGAGCTAATCACTGAAAATGGTATCGGTAACGGTATGTCCTTGCTGATTTTCACCGGCATTGTGGCAAATATGCCCGCCCACCTGCAATCCATTGGGGCTTCCGGCGGAGTTTGGAAAGTCCTAGTTATTCTTGCCCTGGTTGCCCTGATTACCCTGGCAATCGTGTTCGTGGAACAGGCTCAACGCCGCATCCCCGTGCAGTACGCTAAACGAATGGTGGGTCGGCGGATGGTCGGCGGTTCTACCACCTATATCCCCATGAAAATCAATATGTCGGGGGTTATCCCGGTAATTTTCGCTGCTTCGCTGCTCGCTATGCCGCAAATGATTTCCCGCTTCGGTAAACCCGATGCCGGTTGGGTTAGATGGATAAACGACAATTTCCAGCACGACTCCCTGCTGTATCTGATTTGCTACGCGCTGTTGGTATTGGGATTCGCATTTTTCTACACTCAAATCACCTTCAACCCCGAGGAAATCGCCGACAATATGAAGAAGTACGGTGGCTTTATCCCCGGTATTCGGGCTGGGGCTCCCACTGCCGACTATTTGCACTACGTGATTAGTCGGATTACCAGTGCCGGTGCTCTTTACCTGGTGATAGTCGCTATGGTTCCGATTGTGGCGTTGATTCCGCTTAAAGTCACCCAGTTGCCTTTCGGGGGAACCACGCTGTTGATTATGGTGGGCGTAGGTCTACAGACGGTACAGCAGATTGATGCTCAGTTGCAGCAGCATCACTATGAAGGATTCCTCAAATGATTAAGCGTCTAGTTATTCTGGGTGCTCCGGGTGCTGGTAAAGGTACTCAAGCGCGTAGGATTTGCGAACTGCTAGATATTCCCACTTTCTCCACGGGGGCGATGCTGCGTGCCCAGATGCAGGAAGGTACAGAGCTAGGTATTAAAGCAAAAGAGCTAATCAACCGGGGGGAGCTAGTCCCGGATTCAATAATCAGCTCTCTGGTGGAATCTGAGCTGAAATCGGAGCGTTTTAGCCGAGGCTTCCTAGCTGATGGGTATCCGCGAAATCTGGAACAGGCTCATTTTATGGACAGCGTTCTTAAGGATTTAGATACGCAGCTAGATGCGGTTATCAACCTGGATGTAGATTTAGAGGACGTTGTCGGCAGGTTACTCAAGCGCGCCGAGATTGAACACCGCTCTGACGATACCGAACCGGTGATTCGCCGCCGCCTGCAGGTTTATCATGAACAAACCGAGCCGCTAGTGCGTTACTACCGCGAGGCAAAGTTGCTGATAAATATTGACGGAAACGGCTCTATCGACCAGGTTTGGGATTGCATCAAATCCAAGCTTAGCTAGAGATGCGTTAAGGACAGAAAGAAGCACCTATGCTTTTTCGGCGGGGGATTGAGATAAAAAATCGCACCCAGCTGGGGTATATGCGCCAGGCAGCGTTGGTTGTTAATCAGATTCATGAGGCCGTGTGGCAGACAGCAAAAGCCGGAGTTACTCCCCGTGAAATAGACGAGATTTCCGCGCAGATAATCGCAGATAATAATGCCAAATCCAATTTTCTTGGCTACTACGATTACCCCGCAACTATCTGTATCTCGGTAAATGACACGGTAGTGCATGGTATTCCGGATAGCATTCCCTTTGAAGTTGGCGATTTGGTCAGTTTTGATTGCGGATGCTACCTGGAAAAAGATGGTAAGCAGTGGCACGGGGATTCTGCCTTTTCGGTGATTATCGGGGAAGAACCAGCCCCGAAGCCAGCACCCTCAATCTCGGCACACAGCTACCCCACGTCCTCTAAAAAAGAGCAGCTATTGGAAATCACCCGGAGGAGTACCTGGGCAGGGGTAGCAGCTATGGCTCGTCCTCGTGCCCGGGTGAATGATATTGGGGCAGCGATAGAGGACGAGGTTGATGCCTTTGCGGAAACTTCCGGCTGGACTGCGGGAATAGTTGAAGAGTTCACTGGGCATGGAATCGGTACTGCCATGCATCAGCCGCCCGATGTGTTTAACTTTCGGGCTGCGGGACGTTCAGCGGCCATAAAACCCGGAATGGTGTTGTGTGTGGAGCCGATTTTGACTTGTGGTTCTAATCAGGTCACTACTCTTGCCGATGGTTGGACGGTTAAAACAATTGATCACTCATTGGCGTGCCACTGGGAGGCGCAGGTTGCGGTACTTGAGGAGGGAATCTGTGTCCTTAACCAACCGGATTGTGGCGAGGACGCATTGGCGCCTTTTGGGGTTAAACCTGTACGGATTTAGGGTAAGGGTTGTCTTTTTGTGAACATTGCAAATAGACAGGCGCTAAGCGCCCTTTGCGTGACGGATTTAACCCTCTGTCAGCTTTAGCTTTGTCCTGTTACTAACGTAAAGTTGTTTATTGGGTTTGTGGCTAAAGGGTATATTATACCCGCTGGTCATCCTGTGTGGACAAGGTTAGTGAAGGATAAATGGCTAAAAAAGAAGGCGTTGTAGAGGTCGAAGGCACCGTTGTAGAGGCACTTCCGAATGCTTATTTTCGGGTAGAGCTCGAGAATGGTCACAAAGTGCTTGCGCACATTTCGGGCAAAATGCGTCAGCATTATATCCGAATCTTACCGGAAGATCGCGTGGTAGTAGAGCTTAGTCCCTACGATTTGTCGCGCGGTCGAATCGTCTACCGATACAAGTAAAACAGTATTGGCGGTGGATATTCCCACTGCGTAGAGGAAAATTATGAAGGTTAAACCTAGCGTTAAGAAGATCTGTGAGAAATGCAAGGTGATTCGTCGCCACGGCGTTGTCATGGTGATTTGTGAGAACCCTCGGCATAAGCAGCGTCAAGGCTAGCTGAGATGACAGCGCGCTACCGGCACCTCTGAAATAGATGGTGACCCCAGGTCCGGAGGCCTGGGCCGGGAACGGAAGGTAGCGCGACGGCCTCCGGGAACAATGTGGAGAGAAAAGTAATGGCAGCACGTATTGCCGGTGTTGATCTTCCCCGCGAGAAGCGTTTGGAAGTAGCACTAACTTATATTTACGGCGTTGGGCGTACTCGCGCTCAAAAAACGCTGGAAGAGACCGGGGTTAGCCCGGATGTGCGCGTAAAAGACATTTCTGAAGAAGATTTGATTAAAGTACGCGACTTCATAGAATCGAATTACAAGGTTGAAGGCGACCTTCGTCGTGAGGTCCAGGCCGATATTCGCCGCAAAATTGAGATTGGTTCCTATCAGGGATTGCGTCACCGCTTCCATTTGCCGGTGCGTGGTCAGCGAACCAAAACCAATGCGCGTACCCGCAAAGGACCCAAACGCACTGTTGCTGGCAAGAAGAAGGCTGCATAAGGTAAGCGCAGGTATCACCTGCTGGATCTGAGGAAAAGAAGGAAGATATGGCTGCTAGTTCTATAAAGAGCCGTAAGCCGCGTCGGGCTGCGCGTAAGAACGTTGTTCAGGGAAAAGCGTTCATTAAGTCTACATTCAATAACACTATCGTTTCGATTACTGATCCTTCGGGAGCAGTTATTTCTTGGTCATCTGCTGGACAGATGGGCTTTAAAGGTTCCCGCAAGTCTACGCCCTTTGCAGCACAGATGGCTGCTGAGGCGGCTGCTCGGCGGGCACAAGAGCATGGCATGAAGAAAGTTGACGTATTCGTTAAAGGACCGGGATCTGGTCGCGAAACCGCGATTCGGTCTTTGCAGGCTACCGGGCTTGAGGTTGGGTCTATTCAGGACGTTACTCCGCACGCTCACAATGGCTGCCGTCCTCCGAAGCGTCGCCGCGTATAACGCGCCCTAACTGAAATAGAAAATAGAAGATAGTAAAACACTTCTGTGGGTCTCCAAGCCGTCATTTGGGAGATTTCGCAGTTTTGTCTAAAAGGCTGACTTTAGGTCAGAACGTTCGTTCCAGTCATATGGCGGGCTGGGCGAGAGAAAGGACAACACGTTGCTTATTTCACAGCGACCCGTGCTATCGGAAGAAGTTGTAAGCGATCAGCGCTCCCGCTTCACCCTTGAACCCCTAGAGCCCGGTTTCGGGCATACTCTGGGAAACAGTTTGCGGCGTACCCTGCTTTCCTCTATTCCGGGAGCTGCGGTCACCTCTATTCGTATTGAGGGGGTGCCGCATGAGTTCCGCACCATCCCGGGAGTAATGGAGGACGTTTCCGAGATTATTCTGAACATCAAGCAGATTGTGCTTTCTTCAGAAAATGACGAACCGGTGGTGATGTATCTACGTAAGGCTGGTGCCGGAAAGGTTACCGCTGGCGATATCACCCCTCCGGCCGGAGTGGAGATTCACAACCCGGATTTGTATTTGGCGACTTTGAACGAGTCCGGAAAGTTAGAAATTGAGCTGACAGTTGAACGCGGTCGCGGCTATGTTTCTGCTGATCAGAACAAGTCTGAGGGGCACGAGATTTCTCGGATTCCGATTGATTCCATCTACTCCCCGGTGGTTAAAGTTCGCTACAAGGTAGAGGCTACTCGTGTAGAGCAGCGCACCGACTTTGATCGCTTGATTGTTGATGTGGAAACTAAACCGGGGCTTGCTCCGCGTGATGCTTTGGCTTCGGCGGGTAAGACCCTGGTAGAACTGTTCGGTTTGTGTCAGGAACTGAATATCGAAGCTGAAGGTATTGAACTTGGCGCTCCGCAAACTGATCAGGTTCTGGCTCAAGATTTAGCGCTGTCTATTGATGACCTGGGCTTACAGTCTCGTTCCTATAACGCTTTGACGCGGGAAGGAATCAACACTGTTGGCGAACTTGTCGCCCGTTCAGAAGCTGATCTTTTGGATATCCGCAACTTCGGTGCGAAGTCAATTGAGGAAATCAAAGAGAAACTTGCCGAAATGGGTATGGCTCTTAAAGACTCTCCGCTACCAACTTCGGTTAGTCTTGATGACCTTGCCACCCCCAGTTCTCTGCAGTTCTCTGATGACTAAGTCGGGTTTTCTCGGCGCTGAAACAATAAAGTTTTTTAGGAAAGTAAAGGAATAAAAATGCCTAAGCCATCTAAAGGTCCGCGTTTAGGAGCCGGTCCTGCGCATGAGCGTAAAATTCTGGCGAATCTGGCTAAATCTCTGATTGAGCACCGTTCGATTCGCACCACCCAGGCTAAAGCCCGCCGCCTGCAACCCTATATTGAGAAACTGATTACCAAGGCAAAGAAGGGCGATATTCACAATCGCCGCATGGTTGCTCGTAAACTGGGTACTCAGGTGGATAAATATACCCGGGGTTTTGACGCAGTTTACACCCTATTTGATGAGGTAGTTCCCGATTTGGATCCCAACCGTCAGGGTGGATACACCCGGATTGTGAAGCTACCTGCTCGCCGGGGAGATAACGCTCCTATGGCAGAGATTTCCTTGGTAACTGAAAAGGTAGAAGCCAAAGCGAAAGTTCAGTCGGTTAAAGAAGATGCCGACAAAGTGAATAAGGACGAAGAAAAAGTTGAGGAAGCAGAGGTTGAGTCTGCTGCCGAAGCTACTTCAGCTGAAGAATCTGCAGAAGCTAATGAAGCCGATAAGGGCGATAGCTCTGAGGAAACTGAAGAGTCTGAAGATAAATAGTGCACACCACAGAACAGGCAGAATTGTCTGCTAGGTGATAGGGACTTGTTGCGGGCAGTTAGCGGGAATAAAACCGCTAACTGCCCGCTTATTTATATCGACTCGTTTTATATGGGTTCTGGATTTACAAAGCGCAATGGGTCCGGAACGATAAGGATACGGATTTTGGGTTATGGCTGGCCGGAAAATTAGGGATAATACCCAAAACTACCGATAAGCTTTGATTATGGGAATACAGATGAGAAGACCCTTCACCTTGTCGGTTGATTGCGGGGGTGGAGGCATCAAAGCCTCAGTCCTTGACTATCGAGGTACAATGGTCGCTCCCTCTTTGCGGGTTCCAACCCCTTATCCGCTCCCGCCAGAGCTTTTGATTGAGATTATCCAAAAGTTTCAGACCGACCTAAAGGCTGCTCCGGACCGCGTGACTGTGGGAATGCCCGGTATGATTCGGCATGGAGTGGTGATTTCTACTCCTCACTATGTTTGCCGCTCCGGGCCGCGCACCCGGGTCCTTCCGCAAATGGTTACAGCCTGGCAAAACTTTGATTTAGCTTCAGCTTTAGAAGACCAAATAGCTCTGCCGTCTTTAGTGTTAAATGATGCCGAAGTTGCTGGTGCTGGCGTTATTTCTGGTAGTTGTATGGAAATGATAATTACTTTAGGCACTGGTCTAGGTAACTCGATTTGGGACGGTGGTCGCCTGGCTCCACATATGGAGCTTTCTCATATGGTTGCTCGTTGGGGGTTGCTATTTGATGACTATGTGGGTGAGCCGGAACGGATTCGTATGGGAGATGCGCACTGGTCGCGGCGAGTTCGCCGCGTGGTAGGGGTACTGCGCGAAGCCATCATGTGGGATCGTCTCTATTTGGGGGGAGGTAACTCTGCGCACATCACCGAATCGGTCAGGAAAACTTTGGGTGATGAAGTGGTGATAGTGCCTAATGATGCCGGGGTTCGCGGCGGGGTTCGCGCATGGGAATTAATGACTTAATGTCTCAAATGGTTCGTTTACGTATTGACCTGGCCTATCGGGGCGCACCTTTCCACGGGTGGGCGCGTCAGCCGGGTTTGCTGACGGTGCAGGGCTGCCTTGAGGAAGCCTTGACTTTAATTACTCGCCAGGTGGCGCAGCTGACGGTGGCGGGACGTACCGATGCGGGGGTGCACGCCCGCGGACAGGTAGCCCACCTCGATGTGCCGAAAGAGTTTTGGCTTTCCCTATCCAGAGGACGCGAGGAAAGCGACCAGACGCGAGGGGAACGATTGAGGGCTCGTCTAGAAGGATTAGCGGGACGCGGTTTGAACGGAGCTTTGGCGCTCAAACAGATAACCGTAGTAGCGGCGGATTTTGATGCCCGTTTTTCGGCTCTTTCTCGCACCTATCGCTATCTGATTTGTGATGATGCCCGCGCGGTAAATCCTTGCCGCTTAGATACTACCCGCACCTCCTCTCCGTTAAATGCCGAAAAAATGCAGGTGGCAGCACAGGCGTTATGTGGCGAGCATGATTTTCTGCCTTTCGCGAAGCCGCGGGAGGGCGCGACTACCATACGTACCCTCCATTCGTTTACTGTTTCCCGACCCCAACCGGGAATCGTGCAGGCCATGATTTGTGCGGATGCGTTTTGTCATTCGCAAGTTCGTTTCATGATGGGGGCGCTAATGGAGATAGGGCGAGGGAAATATTCCCCTGACTGGATAGGGGAGCTGCTGGCTGCCGGTGTGCGTGACCAGCGGGTTCCGCTTGCCGCTGGGCGGGGATTAACCCTTTGGGAGGTTACCTACCCTCCGGAGGACGAATACGCCTCCCAAGCCGCAAAAGCAAAAGTAGTGCGCACCTTGACGAACTACCCTGAAGATTCCAGCTAGAGGCTAGACGTATTTACTTTGCTAAAATACGATCTGATACTCGTCCAGTCGGGTATAGCCACGGGGTAAAATCAACCTCTTTAGTTCCACTACGAAAGCTGAATCGGGAAATCTGATTAACTGAGGGCGGAATCTTAAATTCCGTACAAAGCTCTTTTACCTGGTGCTTTTCGGAATCAATTAGCCAAGTGTACGGATCGGAACAGCTAAAAATACCGCATACTCTCGCTAGATTCTGTGTAAGCTCATTCGCTTCTGGGCTTAGTAGAGAACCCCGTGAGCGAGTAAAAGCTACATCCGGATCTAACGCTACAAGGGGCTTTAACCAATAGCGAGACAGCGAGTTTAAAGCCGCATTGCGGACAGCAGGACCGGAGGGGTCTCGTTTACGTTCAGTGTTATCCCAATAAGGAGCGGTATCAGGTCCAACCCTCATTCCATCGACTAGACCTAAAGACGGCCCAATCAGTGCTCCCGAGGCCATTAGATACGCATTGGGAAGTGTTTCACGTATTGTTTTCAGTCCTTCTTGATAGGCGCATTCCCGTGAAACTGTTTGATAACGCCGGCCAACTATTGCGGCGGCGTTGAGAAAATCCAGTTTGAAATACCTGAATCCCCACCCGTAAATAGTTGTAAGGATTTCTTTGAGCCAAGATTTTGCTCCCGGGTGGGTGCAGTCTAATCCATAATAGAAATCTCCCCAGTTATAGCCAGCAGGTTCCAAATTTCCGGAAAAATCATGAATGAAATACTCGGGGTGCTCGTGGACAATTGCACTGTTACCTGAGGCAATAAAAGGTGAAACCCAGATTCCGGGTGTAAGGTCGTGACTTCTTATCTTATTAGCCAAGGTTTCTAAGCCGGAGGGAAATTTTGCGTTCGGTTGCCAATCTCCTATTCCTTTTTCCCAACCATCATCTATTTCAAGTACCTGATATCCGCTGCGTGTGGCAGGAATAATTTCGGTTTCAATAGTTTCTTCGCTGATTTCTTCAAACCAGGAATACCATGATGACCAAATACCTCCTGGATAACGGTTTGCTCGTTTAGCCTTGCTATCTATAGATTTTCTAAGGGCAGTGGCATAAGCGCTGAAAACACTCAGTTCTTTACCAATCCCAATCCACCAGGAGACGTCACTGTCTTTATTGCAGTTTGCTGGGGCATTATGCGCAGAATAACCGGTTTTATCTGGTAACTTTCTTGCGGTTAATAGATGTTCTCCAATTTCAAAATATCCAGATTCTCCTCCTAAGGCTCCGATAAGCATGATGAAATCTTTTCCCGAATCTAACTTGATTGCAGTTAATAGATAAGACTGATGGACTTCGGGGTCATCAGAATACGCATCCTCGGCTGTTAGAGAACGCGGGGGATTATTCCAAACCCGGTAAGGAGGTTTATCAACCGACCACCACGAGGTCGGGGACCAAGAATTCCAGCCATGTCGATAAAATTCACCATTTTTAAGGTCAGGATAGGATACCTGAATTTCCGAGCAGGTTACTGAGGCACCTCTGCCGGTAGGAGGCTGTTGATTACTCTCATCATCAACTTGTCTGCAAGAGATATTTACAGCTAATTTAGAAATCTGTTCCGGAAAAATAAACTTTCCGTGCTGGTATTTTATCTTCATGATCCCGTTCCTCGTGGTGGGGGCGTTGTGTATTACTTTTCTGCCAGGAGCTCGTTTATTTTCTTGTTTAACTCTGGAAGCGCTTTAGCGGGGTCTTCGCTTCCGCGTTCAATTCCTTCAAAAACTTTGTTAGCTTCAGAGTTAATTTCTTCGGCTTTAAAAGTGATCGGATAGTAGACCAGATTCTTGGGGTCTTTGGTGATATTCAAGAAAGCGCTGACATCGACTCCGTTGGCTTCATGAGCTTTAGCTGCTGCCTCTGATTGACTGGTTATTGAGGGGAACACTATTGCTTTCTTCGCAACGATGCTCTGACACTCCGTAGATGTTAGGAATTTGACCCACTGCCACGCTTTGTCTTTATCTTTGGCATTCTTGGTTATAGAGGGCGCGAGACCATTGATTATGGTCTTTTGTCCCATAGGTCCTTTGGGAAGAGGAGCGAACTTGAACTTTTGAGTCTTTGATTGAGACCAAGTATTAATTCTCCAGGAGCCGTCAGGTACTATAGCTGCTTTATTTTGTTCCATCATAGGTTCTAGACCAAGGTCGCCTGCCTTTTCAACTGGGGTAACATATCCGGCCTGAATCTGTCGCTGCCACCATTTCATGGCTTCAATCAGTTTGGGAGAATCTAAGTTGTAATGGCGACCAAACGGATTTTTATCCAAGTAGTTGAAACCATTAGAAAGGGCGAACCACGACCACGGACCTTGACCTACTACTCCAGAATTAGTTTCCAGTCCCCAGCCGTAAGTCTCAACATTGTTCTTGTCGAACCCGACCTCGTCCCCGCGTTTTCCGTTCTTATCTATAGTCAAGTGCGCTATGGCTTTACCAAAACTACCGCCATCTTGGGGATTCCAATCTAATTTCTGTAAACTAGCTTCATCAATTCCGGCGTCTTTAACGTCCTTTACGTTATAGACGAGAGCTATAGTGTCCCAGTCTTGCGGAATCCCAAAAGTTTTATCTTCGTAATTCCATAGGGACGCCAAATCGCCAGTGTATTGACTCATGTCAATCTTATCTTTTTGGATATATGGTTTAAGGTCGGTCAAAACCCCTTTAGCGGCTAGTTCAGGGTATTGAGCTACGTGATTGGTAATGACGTCCGGAGCCTCGTCTGAAGACAATTGGACTGTCAAATTCTTCCAGTAATCGTCCCACCCGGTTTGTTGAATATCTACGCTAATCCCACTTTTCTTTTTAAATTCGGCAGCACACGCCTCATAAGCTGGTTTCTGATTAGGATCCCATAAACTGTAGGTAACCTTGTTATTATCTGTGTCGCTTCCTTTTGTTTCCTGTGGGGCACACCCCGCTAGACCGGCTGTGGCAAATATAGCCACACCGCAGGTCAATGCGATTGTCTTTTTCATTTCATTCTCCTTAGGGACGGTTCTACTTCGCCGAAGTAAGACCGATTGAATTAACTAGTTTCTTCCCAACTACTAAAAGTAAGATCAACATAGGGATTGTCTGCAAGGTTGCAGCTGCCATGAGACCTGCCCAGTCTGGTTTAGTAGAGGGGGAAGCTTGTTGAAAGGTAGCCAGAGCGACATTTAGTAGTCGAACGGCGTGTTCTTTACCGACCAGTTGTGGCCATAAGTATTCGTTCCATGCAAAAACGGCCTGAATAATTGCAATTGTAGTGATGGGTGATTTGCAGATAGGGACAATTACCTTGCTAAATATCGTCCATCGGTTCGCCCCATCCAAAAGAGCAGCTTCTTCTACCTCTCGAGGAATCGATAGAAAGAACTGTCGCAAAAAGAAAATGGCGAAAGGTGAAACTAGAACATAGGGTGCTAAGAGGCCGGTGAAAGTGTTTAGAAGTCCCAGATTTTTTATTAATACAAAGTTCGGTAGCACGATGAAAATTGGGGGAATCATCATTCCTGTGAGGAGGATTGCGAAAATTTTATCTCGTCCGGGGAAATGTAAACGGGCGAAAGCGTATGCGGACATCGTGGAAGTTACAACTTGTCCAAGTACCAATATCGAAGTGAATATTAGAGAGTTACGCAGGTAGAGCCAGAAATAAATCTTTGCCCCTGATCCTCCTGCCGCTAAGTCTTCTTCGGTGGTTGCAAATCCGAGTACCCGCTTGAAATTTATCCAGCTGGCATCAGTCGGGATTAAAGAATAATCGCCGTTAAAAATTTGCGAGTTAGGGGTTAGCGCTGTGCGGATTGCCCATACGAAGGGGAGTAGGGTGACTATCAAAATAAGTATTAAGGTAGTCCATCCGAGTATTTTTTCCGTGCTTAGCTTGCGTAAAAAATTACTATTTTTCATTGTTATTCCTCAAGTTATCCCAAGTCCGATTCGCTAGCTTTCGTTAAACGCAGTTGGACGATAGTCATAACTAAAATGATGATTAGTAAGATGACAGCCATTGCGGCTGCATATCCCATTTGACCTTGTTGAAAAGCTTTTTCGTAGATATAAAAGTAAATAACCCGAGTGGAATCCAGCGGTCCCCCTTTGGTTGCTACGGCTACAGTGTCAAAAATCTGGAAGGACCCAATCATAGAAACCACTATCACCATCACTAGGATGGGGCGTATCAGTGGCAAGGTTATAGAGAAGAAGCTTCTAGTGGTGCTAGCTCCATCTATTTGCGCGGCGTCGTAAATCATTTTTGGAACTATTTGCATTCCCGCGAAAATTAGTAGTGCTGTGTACCCCATGTTTCGCCAGGAGTTCACGAGTGCAACCGTAAAGATAGCAATATCAGGATTGCCATAAAAAGCGATGGGTTCGCTATGAATCATAGTTAATAAATGGTTCACGAGACCAACATTAGGATCTAGTAAAAATAAGGTGATTACCGCAATAGTGACGTTTGGTACTAGCCAGGGAATAAGTAAGAGCGAACGTACTAAGCTGGATTTGCTGATACGTTGCATTAGCACGGCTATTCCTAAACCAGCTATGGTTTGGGTGGTGATATTGACGAGAACGTAGATGACGGTCACTAAAAGTGCATGAACGAAATGATGGTCGGTCAGTAGCTTTTGATAGTTTGCAAACCCTACGAACTTCGCAGGAGAAATTAAATCCCAATCTGTAAAACTTATAGCTAGACCTCGTATCATGGGAACCAGATAAAATACTAGGAATCCGATTACGGCAGGGGCTATGAAAAGGTATCCGGCTCGCTTCTCTGCTAGCTTTAACTTGCTAGGCTTCCTACCTGAAAAGTCTAGAGTATTAGTCATTTTAGTTTCAGACGTGCTGGTCTCAGCAGCGTCCTCACTATTTATAAATCCGATAGCAGTCATCTTCGACTCCTCAGCTAGTAAGACTTGCGTCACAGCAATTATTACGTTAGTTTCTTTAGTAAGTCAAGCGTTTTCAGTAAATGGGGGTTTACCAGTGTGAATGCTCAGCGAAGAATTCAGCGGCGCACCAATATGGAAGCTGCATTACGTTACCTGACAGGCTGCTCGGATACTGTTGCCAATGTTGCAAAACAAATTGGGGTAACTCGCCCGGCGGCTGAATCAATTGTGGCTGACCTGGTTAAACTTGGCTGGGTTGAGAATGTGCCCACCCCCGAAGGGGTAATCGCAATGGGCAGACCGGCTGCCTACTACAAACTCTCTTCTCAGGCTGGGCATGTCCTTTCCTTAGATATCGGAGCTCATCACGTCAGTGCGCTCACAGCAGATTTAAGCGGGAATATTCTCGCTGAAAATACTGACGATTTAGCTGAGAATACACCTACAAAAATGCGTATAGAAGCTGCCTTAACTGTTAGTAAAAAAACTTTGGAAGAGACCAATTGTGGCAAAACCTGGGTCTGTGTGACCGGAAGCCCCGGGGTTCAGTATCAGGGAAAGGTTGCATATTTTGGGGGTAAAGGTATGCCGGGCTGGCAGGGACTGCAACTTGATCAGGTGGTTTCTGAGGAGCTTGGGGTTAAAGTGACTACTGTTGGAGACTGCGCCCTGGGGGCTAGAGGGGAATCCTGGGTTGGTGCAGCCTCCAAACATAACGACGTTGTCTTCATCTTAGCGGGAATTCGCACTGGTGCGGCCAGTGTTCTTGACGGAAGGGTGCGAGCGGGGAGTCGGGGAGCCGCAGGTCTAATTGGAGAAATTCCGCAACTGAGATGGAGGGAGTTAGAAGCGGAAAGTTTCGCAAAAAGTATCTATAGTCCTAACCAACCCCCCAATCGAGAAAGTATGTTTAGGCAGGCGCGAGAAGGAAATAAACTGGCGATTGCCGGCGCAGCGAGATTCGGTGAGATATTGGGGCTGGGAACTGCCAGTATGATTGCGGTTATTGACCCTGAGTGTGTGGTACTTGGGGGACAATTTTGTGACTATGCGAATCTATTTTTGCCAAAAATGGAGCAGACCATCAGAAAACTTTGTCCATTCCCTCCCTCAATTGTGGTATCCACTTTAGGGAGGCGGGCTGTAGCTCTTGGGGGAATTCGTTACGCCCTAGATGGTGTTTTGGATCAAATAAGGGTACATGCCCTGAACTCTGACTATTTCCCTGCTGCTGATTCCGATAGGTTTTGGCAATAAATCGACAGCTTCCTTAGGGGAAAGAGCGCAATATGTATGATTGATTACTTTCGTGCTTATCAGAGAATTCCAAACTCGTTGTCCAAAAAATACAAATTATGCGATGGTGCATTGCGGGGGCATCACGAGCGTATGTGGGCAGTTCAACAGGAGATTACTTTGACCAGGTAGACACGGTTCCGTAAAATACTAAATGTTGTGTGTCCTGGAACAATCCAGGCGCAGGTTATCTACCTGCAGCATTGGCAAAAACGGGACGCTAGACGGAAGACAGTAAACAGTCGGGTGGAAAACACTACGGCAGCGTCCGCAACACTCTTGGTATTTACGCCGTTTTGTTGCTGCGCCCGCAGGATTTCTACCCCCAAAGAAGAAACGAAGGCTTAAGCCCGTGCGAACTTATAATCCGAAAGCCGGTGACACCCTAAACAAGAAATGGTATGTCATCGACGCTGAAGACGTCGTCCTCGGACGACTGGCGGCAGTTGCCGCCAAGCTGCTGCGTGGCAAACATAAGCCGACCTACACCCCTAACGAGGATATGGGCGATCACGTCATTATCGTGAACGCTGCCAAGGTCGGACTTACTGGCAACAAACGCCAGCAGAAACGCGCCTACCGCCACTCTGGTTACCCCGGTGGCTTAAAATCTGTGTCCTATGGTGACTTGCTAGACAAGAAGCCAGAGGTAGCAGTAGAAAAGGCTGTGCGCGGCATGGTTCCCCACACTCGGTTGGGGCGTGCCCAAATGAAGAAGCTGCATGTATTCGCTGGTTCAGAACACAACCACGCGGCACAGCAGCCAGAACCATACGAAATTAAAAAAATCGCCCAGTAGCCCTGAGCCAAAACCCTGAGGAGAATTGTGGCTGATACCACCGAAAATGAAGAGCTGTTGGAGGAGAATGCCCCCAGCTCTTACACCACGGAAACCCAGTCGGAGCAGACCGGCTCCGGACAGTCCGTGACCGCTCCCGGCATTGGGCTGGGACGCCGTAAAAGCGCGATTGCGCGTGTCCGGTTGGTGCCGGGCAGCGGCGAATGGAAAATCAACGGCAGAACTATCGAGAACTATTTCCCGAACAAGTTGCATCAGCAGCTAGTACGGGCACCGTTCACTTTACTTGACCTAGAAGGACGTTTCGACGTTATCGCTCGGGTCTCTGGCGGCGGAATCTCCGGTCAAGCCGGAGCAGTTCGTCTGGGCATTGCCCGCGCCCTGAACGAAATCGATCGGGAAGCTAACCGTCCTGCCCTAAAGAAGGCGGGATTCCTAACCCGCGATTCACGCGCCGTTGAGCGTAAGAAGCCCGGTCTCAAGAAGGCACGTAAGGCTTCGCAATACTCCAAGCGTTAATCTTTCACGCTTATATATTTTGCCCGGTAAAGGCGGTTTATATCGCCCTTACCGGGCAAAACTATATCGAAATAATGCGGTGCGGCCATAGGGGCGGAGATTGCTATAAGCAATAAATAACACTTGCTATTGTTTGCTAATCTCTATACAAAAACTTTCGTCTGGTGTTAATCTGAACTCGAGAATAGGAAGGTAGATATATGGCAAATACAGCAGCAGTCTATGCACGTATAGATCCACAGCTCAAAGCAGACGTAGAGGATATTCTTTCTCGCTTGGGTGTTACGCCCTCCTCGGTGGTGCAAATGCTCTACAGTCAGATTAAACTGACCAGAAGTATTCCCTTCGGGATTAAACTTCCTGCTAAAGAGCCGCTTTCCCTGGCTGAACTAACTAGGGAACAGCTAAATGCCGAACTGCAGAAAGGTTACGATTCCATTCTTTCGGGCAAATCGTACTCTGTAGACGAGGTCGATGAAATCATGAACCGAGAGTATGGCATCTAATGGGTAGCTACCTCATCAAATATTCAGATGAAGCCCTGCAGGATTTGAAAAATATCTTTGAATACATTGCTAGCCAGCTACGAGAACCGGGGATAGCTGTTGGGCAAGTGAACCGGATTCGTGAGAGCATACGCAGCCTTGAGCAATTTCCGGCTCGCAACAAAGTGGTGACATGGGAGCCCTGGCATAGCCTCGAAATGCGACAAATGCCGGTAGATAACTTTATTGCGTTCTACACCATCAACAATGATACGTCCGCAGTTAATGTAGTTCGTGTCTTCTACGGCAAGCGAGATGTTCAAAGCTACGTTCGGCAGTCATCTTGATAGTTTAGATTTTGCGGAGGTAGACGTTTTCTAGGCGGTGCGAAGCGTCTTTACGCAATATCAAAGTTGCCCGCCCTCGGGTGGGGCGAATCTGTTGCTCCAGGTTGGGCAGATTTATAGAGGTCCAAATATCGTGAGCAATCTGGCGGGCTACCGAATCGGAAATCCCGGCATAAACCTGGAAATAAGATTCTGGGTCTTGGAAAGCAGATTCCTTGAGCGAGACGAACCGCTCAATAAACCATTTCTCAATATCACAGGTTTTGGCATCTACGTAGATTGAAAAATCAAAGAAATCACTGACCGCCAAAGATTTGTGGTCATCTAACCCGCTTCGCCCGTCCTCTTGATCAAGGCGTTTTTCCAAGTTAGGAAGGTCTTGATGTCCTCGATAAACCCAGGCTGGCTGCAACACATTTATGCCCTCGAGAATTAACACATCAGGACTGGCAACTTTGATAAACTTCCCCGGAACCACGTCATAGGTGACGTGCGAATAAACCGGGGCTTTTACCTCTTCTGCTCCCGCTTTCACCTGGCTGACAAAATTCAGGAGGGCGCGTCGGTTATAGGACTCAGGGAAGCCTTTGCGAGCCATTAATCCTGCTCGTTCCAGCTCGGCGTTCGGATACAAGAATCCATCAGTAGTTACCAGAGCTACCCGAGAAGTCTCCGGCCAGCGACTAAGCAGGTTCTGCAAAATGCGGGCAGTGGTTGATTTACCAACCGCTACTGAACCGGCAACCCCAATAATGAAGGGAATCCGGCGTTTATGGGGGCGACCAAAAAAATCTTGTTGGTCTTGAGCGAGGGCGCGAGAATGTAAAACCCGGTAACGCAGCAACGCTGACAGGGGGCGATATACTGCGTCTGCCTCCTCTAAATCAATCGGGTCACCCAACGCTGCCAGGGAACGCAAATCCGCTTCGGTCAGCGGCATTGGGGTTTTGGTGGCGAGGGCACGCCAGGAGGTTCGGTCAAATTCTTCGTAAATGGATTTAGCCGTCATATTTCTGGCTCCGCAATGCTTTCTCGCGCTGTTTTAATCCCTATGCCGCCACTGCCTGGTAGAACCCGGCAGTGGCGGCATGACATTGTCCTATAACGATAGGCGGTTCTTTACTTCGCTTGCTAGGTGTTCACAAACCGCATCGGCTTGTTCTTGGGTAGCAGCTTCTACCATTACCCGCACCAGCGGTTCGGTTCCGGAAGCGCGCAGCACTACCCGTCCGGTATCGCCCAGCTCTTCCTCGGCTTTCGCGATTTCTGCCCGCAACCCGGCATCATCGGTGCGGGTCTTGTCCACGTTCGGTACATTAATCAGGGTTTGCGGTAAGCGCTTTACGAACTCGCAAATCTTCTCTAGAGGCTGACCAGCGTCTTTAACTGCGCGGGCAATGCATAGCGCGGTCAGAATCCCGTCTCCGGTAGTGGCGTGGTTGGCGTTAATAACGTGTCCGGACTGTTCCCCGCCCAGGACAAAACCTTGCTCGCGCATTTTTTCGAGGACGTAGCGGTCACCGACAGCGGTCTGTACAGTGTTAATCCCTTTTTCTTTCATCGCCAAGATTAAACCCAGGTTCGACATAATCGTGATTACCAGGGTATTTCCTGTCAGCTCGCCCTTTTCTTTGAAAGAAGCCGCCAGCATTCCCATGATTTTATCGCCGTCAATCAAGTTACCGGCGGAATCTACCGCCAGGCAGCGATCCGCGTCTCCGTCGAAAGCCACTCCGAAATCACATCCGGCAGCCACTACTTGGCTTTGTAGCTGTTGAGGGTGGGTAGAGCCGCAGTTATCGTTAATGTTGCGTCCATCGGGGGAGGCATTTATTACTACCGTGTCTACCCCGGCTTCTTGGAGTGCTTCCGGGCCGAGTCGGCTGGCGGCTCCATTGGCGCAATCTACCGCTACGCGCAGTCCAGATAGGTCTCCTGCCGCCCGTACCAGGTGTTTAATGTAGAGCTTTTCCGCACTTTCACGTTCGGCATTGATTTCACCTACGCTTTCACCTATAGGACGGTCGGTTTCATCTCCTAGGAGCTGCTCGATTTGGTCTTCGATAGCGTCGGGGAGTTTATAGCCGCCCCGGGCAAAGAATTTGATGCCATTATCAGGCATGGGATTGTGGGAGGCGGAAATCATTACCCCCAAATCAACATCGGTTTTTGCGGTCAAGTAGGCGACGCAGGGGGTGGTGACTACCCCGATACGGTTTACGTCTACTCCCTCGGAAGCAAGACCCGCCGAAATCGCGTGGTCAAGAAAATCGCCGGACATACGGGTATCGCGGGCAACGATTGCTCGCAGCTTGCGACCTTTAGGCGCGTCTTTGCGGATTTGTTTCGCTGCTGCTCGCCCTAGTTCTAAAGCCAATTCGGGGGTTAGCTCTTGATTGGCTAGACCGCGTACTCCATCGGTTCCAAAAAGTCTGCCCATTTTACCTGTCTTTCAACTAGCAGAATCTGACTTTCTCAGCCTACCCCACTTGAAAGCTTTGCTTATTTTCTTTTGGGTGGTCTGGCAGAATTATTGGGGTTGTTTTGCTGGTGTTGTTTCTTCGTTATGCAGATGAATCGTTTTGTTACATAAATGAATTGTTTTTAATGCTATTATTAGTGTTGCTATTAAAACAATGGTTAATAGTGTGAAAAATATAAATCCTCCAAAAAATAGTAATAGCTCAAACCATGTTGGTTCTAGAATGTTTTCCATTGATTTAACCTTCCCCGTTGTAGATTACTCGTCCCAGTTGATTACCTTTCGGGATATAGATACCTCACCGTTCTCACTGTATTATCTTTCTGAGGTGACATTAGCAGCGATTTCGGTAAAAAACAATGGTAAGGCTAACCAATATTTTATATTGGAGATGACCTGATTGACTCTCTGTAGAGACAGCAATGCTTTTCGGTAATCTCCCCCAGATACTGTTTTTGATTATCGGTGCTAATGCAGGCGGGATAACTGGCTGGATAGCAATGCGGCTGAAGTCGTGCCAAAATCAATTTCATGTGTGGAATCTTAGGAATGGTTGGGCTAGAGCCCACTAAAGATACAGAAAAAGTGATTATCGGGGGCTTGGCTCGCCTAGAGTATCGAGGCTACGACTCAGCGGGGATTGGGCTTTCTACCCCCGGCGGGATACAAATCCGTAAAAAGAGCGGAAAGCTCGCTAATCTGCGGGCAGATTTGCAGGATAATCCTCTGCCTCAGGCGATTGCAGGGATTGGTCACACCCGCTGGGCTACTCACGGCGGACCGACAGATATTAATGCTCATCCCCATGTTTCTTCCGATGGGCAACTCGCGCTAGTTCATAACGGCATTATCGAAAATGCCGATAATTTGCGCCGCGTCCTCGAAAAACAGGGGTTCAGTTTCGTTTCTGAAACTGATACGGAAGTAATCGCGAACCTGCTGGCAGCGTCCTATTTAGCTGACGAGGACGCGGGTACGTCTCTGGGGGAGGGCGCAGCTGAGGTACCTGCTCCCGTCCTCGATAATGCGCAGGTTTGTGCCGAAGTGGCTGCGGGGGTGCACCGGGCGGCGGCGCGTCTTTCGAGAGCGCTTTTGGCTACGATGTCGCAGCTTAAAGGTACTTTCACGATTTTGGCGATTCACCGAAATGCCCCCGGAATGGTGGTTGCCGCACGGCGTTCCTCTCCGCTGGTAATCGGGGTAGGTAAAGATTGCAACTACCTTGGTTCGGACGTTTTAGCTTTCACTGATTACACCAAGGAGTGCCTAGAAATTGGGCAAGATGAACTGGTAATGGTGACCGCTAATCAAGTACAGGTAGCTGACAATCGGGGACGGGCTTTAACCCCCAAACAGTTCACGGTAGATTTTTCGGTAGATCGTACTTCTAAGGGCGAGTGGGGGACGTTCATGGAAAAAGAAATCCATGAACAACCTCAGGCAGTTACTGCCACTTTGCAAGATAGAACTGATTCGCAAGGGTATCTGACGTTAGATGAGCTGCGCATTAGTCAAGATGTGTTGCGGCAAGTAAACAAAATGGTGATTATCGCTTGCGGCACTTCTGCCTATGCTGGACAGGTTGCCCGTTATGCGATTGAGCATTGGTGTCGGATTCCGGTAGAAGTCGAGCTGGCCAGCGAATTCCGCTACCGTGACCCGGTAGTTAATCAGCGCACCCTAGTGGTGGCGATTAGCCAGTCCGGGGAAACTATGGACACCATTATGGCGGTGCGACACGCGCGTGAACAGGGGGCGAAAGTGCTGGCGATTGTGAATACTCCCGGTTCAACTATTCCGCGCGAATCTGATGCAGTACTGCTAACCCATGCCGGTCCGGAAATCGCGGTCGCCTCCACGAAAGCGTTTACTGCCCAAATCACTGCTTGCTACCTGTTGGGACTGTATTTAGCACAGGTGCGCGGCAATAAGTATATCGATGAAATCGCAGATTACCTGGAAAAGCTATCGGAAGTTCCCCGTAAAATGCAGACGCTCCTAAACGAAATTCAGCCGGTAGTAGAGGTCGCTAAACGCTACGGCAAGAACCTGAAATCCACGATTTTCTTAGGTCGTCACGTGGGCTATCCGGTGGCTATGGAGGGGGCGCTGAAACTTAAAGAAATCGCCTATGCACACGCGGAAGGCTTCGCTGCCGGGGAACTCAAACACGGTCCTATCGCCCTAATCGAGCCGGGGCAGTTCGTATTTGTGGTAGTTCCCACCCCACGCCGCCCCGAGCTGCATCAAAAAGTGATTTCCAACCTGCAGGAAGTACGCGCTCGCGGCGCAATCACCTTGGTAGTAGCGGAAGAGGGCGACGATAAAGTCGATAAATATGCCGACCATATTTTCCGGGTTCCTGTTACTCCTACCTTATATATGCCCTTGCTCAGCGTGATTCCTTTGCAGGTCTTTGCCTGTGAGGTGGCTAAGAGCAAGGGATACGACGTAGATCAGCCGCGTAACCTTGCTAAATCGGTGACGGTAGAATAAAGGTCAGGTAAAAGGACGGGCAGCATGATTGAGGCATTCGAGAAACAAACAGTCAGGAGGGCTGAAGCCCAGGTGGTGGCTGCGCATCCTCACGGGACTTTGATGAAAAAAGCGGCTGGCGAAGTCAGTGATACCGTTATCGAATTATTGCTTGCTCGCGGAGTAAAGGTAGCGGAAAGCCCGATTCTGGGGTTAGTCGGGGGCGGAGATAATGGCGGGGACTGTCTGTACGCCCTGGCCTATCTGGCAAAACTAGGTTACCCTTGTCTAGCGCTGATTCTTTCCGATAAGCCGCACCTAGAAGCACTGGCAGCGGCAGAAAAAGCACAGGTAACCATCGAGCGGGTGGATTTAGCTGGTAATGCCCGCCAGGTTGCGCGCCTGGCTTCCCGGCGTGCCCGCGCCGCCAAGGTATGGATTGATGGACTGGTAGGAACCGGGATAAACGGGAAACTACGTGAACCGTTATCGCAGGTAGTTGCGGAGCTTACCCGGATTTCTGCATCGCATCCTCGTCAGTTTTTACGGATTGCTATTGATATTCCCTCTGGTGTTTTCGCAGATGATGGTCGCCTTCCTGGGGTATGTTTGGGGGCAGATGTCACTGTAACTATGGGGGCGCTCAAGTCTGCGAGTTTACTGCCACCGGCAGCCTATGAATTTGGGCAGGTGCGCTTAGTGGATTTGGGGTTACAGCTCAGTGAACCCCGGCTTGCTCGCCTACAGGCTAGGGATGTGGGTGAGTTTTGGGCTCTGCCTCGGGCGCAAGATCACAAATATACTCGCGGGGTAGTGCAGGTCGTGGCAGGTTCGTCCTCTTTTCCCTTAACCGGGGTGATGTGTGTGGAAGGCGCGGGTCGAACCGGAGCCGGGATGGTGCGTTATGTGGGCCCCGAGGAGGCGGCTTTCGCGATTCTTTCGCGCTTTCCCGAAGCGGTAGTAGGTGCGGGGAAGCATCAGTGTCTACTGGTGGGACCGGGTATTGATTCAAAAGATTCTTCTCGGGTGCGCGAAGCGGTAAATCAGGCTGTTCAAGCAGCTACCAGCGGGATTCCTTTGGTGTTAGATGCGGGAGCTATTGATTTCTACCCCGAAATTGTGGCGCAAGTTCCCGGCGGACATCTTAGCCACCGGGCAGTACTTACTCCTCACGCGGGGGAGGCGGCGCGCCTACTTTCAGCGCTTGGCGCTGGGGGAGGACGTGGCGGGGTTACTCGCGCCGAGGTGGAGGCTTCTCCGGCTGCCTGGGCACAGTTCTTAGCGGATAAAACCCAGGCTACGGTGCTGCTTAAGGGGGCGGTGACTCTGATTGCCAGCGCTAATGAAACTATGTTTAGTCAGGCGGGAGCCCCGCCTTGGGCGGGTACGGCGGGCTCGGGGGATGTGCTTGCGGGGATAGTTGCCTCTGTTTTGGCTCAGCATCAAGCCCGCGCGGAACAGTCTGGTCATCATATGTCTGCTTCTCAGGTTTCTTTTGCGGTTGCCTCTGCTGCTTGGGTGCACGCGATGGCGGCGCGAAATGCGGCGGGGCTTTCCCTATCAGAGGAGCCGGAGGCTAAGGGTTTAACTGCTCTGGGGACGCCGATTGTGGCTAGCGATATTGCTAGGGCGATTCCGCAGGCGATTGCTTGGGCGCTGGCCAGGATTTAGGGCGGTATAGTCATGGTCATGGGTACTGATTTTCCGGCGCGCGCAGTTATTGACCTGTCGGCACTGGAAAAAAACCTAAATCAGCTGCGCAAATGTGACTCTAATGTTTCGGCAATGGCAATTGTGAAAGCCAATGCCTATGGGCATGGAGGGGTGCAGATTGCTCGCGCCGCCTTGGAGTTCGGGGTGAAATGGTTCGGGGTGGCGCAACTGGCGGAAGCTATCGAGTTGCGAGCAGGTCTTACTGGTTTTCCACAAGCCCGTATTTTTACTTGGATTTTCAGTCCGGACGCGGATTTAGAAACCGCAATCAAAGCTGATTTGGATATTGCAGTATCAAATCCTGAAACTTTACTCCGTCTTGTCAGTGCTGCTCGTGCGGTAGGTAAAACAGCGCGTGTTCATTTAACGATTGATACCGGGATGGGGCGTGAGGGCGCGCTGCCCGATAAGCTATCTCCCTTGCTGTCGGCGGCGCAGCTCGCCAGTGACGAGGGAACGGTAGAGATTGTCGGAATCTGGTCGCATTTGGCGCGTGCAGATGAGGTCGGGGCTGGGCAAGATGCTACTTTAAGGCAGCTTTCGCGTTTTGGGCAATCGTGTAAAGCTGCGGAGCAGCGTGGATTTACCCGGCTGATTCGTCACCTTTCGGCTTCTTCGGGACTGCTGTGGTATCCACAGGCACATTTTGACCTGGCGCGGTATGGAATCGCCATGTATGGTCTCACTCCGAATCCGGCACGGGCGACTACCGCCAGTTTGCAGCTCACCCCAATTATGCGTTTGGAAGCTGACCTTATCAGCGTAAAGAGAATCCCAGCTGGTCACCCGGTTTCCTATGGGGGAACTTGGGTAGCCCCGCGCGATACCTATATCGGGATCGTGCCGCTGGGATATGCGGATGGAATTGACCGCCATGCCTCCGGAAAAATCTGGGTCGCCGCCAACGGGCAGAAATATCCGCAGGTAGGTCGGATTTGCATGGATCAGTTTATGGTGGACTTAGGTAACACTCCGGATGGGCAGCCGCCATTAAAGCCGGGAGAAACCGTACGGCTTTGGGGGGATGGCTCTCAGGGGGAGCCTACCGCCGACGATTGGGCTGGGGCTGCCGACACCATAAACTATACGATTGTTACTGCCCTTAATTCCCGGGTGCCGCGAATTTATATTTAGGAGGAAGCGTGCCTTTTACTATCAGAGTCAATTCACCTGATTCAACGCGCGCAGTCGGAGAGCTATTAGCCAAGCAGCTTCGGCGCGGTGATTTAGTGATGCTTTCGGGGGGTCTGGGAGCTGGTAAAACTACTTTTACTCAGGGCATTGGTGCTGGTTTGCAGGTTAAAGGGCGGATTTCGTCCCCTACTTTTATTGTGGCGCGGGTGCACCCGTCCCTGATGGGTGGAGCTGACCTGATTCATGCCGATGCTTATCGAATCAAGGATTTGACCGATTTGGAGACTCTCGATTTAGATTCAACTTTGGACGAAGCGATTACGGTTATCGAATGGGGAGAGGGTAAAACCGAGCAGCTGTCGGGTTCTCGGCTGGAGATTACAATTAACCGACAACAGGGAGGGAGCGCTACCAGTGATAATGGCGTGATTGACCTCGCGGAAATGGATGATGGTAAACGAGATATCACTATCAGATCTGTTGGTGAGCGGTGGCAAGAAACTGATTGGGAACAGGTGTTTTACCAGTTTATTTAAGGGTTAAGAAAAGTAGGTTAGAAATATGCGGATATTGTGTATTGATACTTCATTAGGGGCTTCGGTTGCGCTTTGGGATGACTGTTCGCCTACTCCGCTTTTGGCTTCCCGTTCTAGTGCTGACTCACGTTCTCATGCAGAGCATCTATCTGACCTGGTCAGTCAGGTTATACAGGAGGCTTGTGGGTGCGCCCTCGCGAAAGCTGGTATTGAGGCGGTGGCGGTAGGACGTGGCCCAGCTCCTTTTACCGGGTTGCGTTCTGGGTTAGTAACTGCCCGCACGATTGGTTTTGCGTTGGGAATTCCGGTGATTGGTATTAGTTCGCTGGATGCGCTTGCGCGAGCGGTTTTAGATTTGGTGTCGCCAGATAAAGAGGTCTTAGTGGCTACTGATGCGCGTCGTAAAGAGGTTTATTGCGCCCAGTATCGCGCGGATGGACCGGATGATGTTTGCCTACTTTGGGGACCAGAAGTGGGTTCAGCCAGTGATTTTGCTAATCGGGCAGCTAAACCAGGTTTGATTGTGGCTGGTGCGGGCGCGGAGCTTTATCCGCAAGATTTACCTCCGGAGTCGGGACTGCCTACCCAGGTGGAGGCAGCGGTCTTGGGTCGCATTGCCAAAGTTCGTCTTAATTGGGTTTTACCTGCGGATTTATTGGAAACAGTTTCTCCGCTGTATTTGCGCCGACCGGATGTGCAGCCTCCTAGCCAGGTAAAATAGCTTCGTGACTCGTTGCGTTCCTTTAAGTATCGAGGACGTGCCTGCGCTGCTTGCCCTGGAGCGCTCTTGTTTTGGGGGAGAGGCTTTTAAGGACACGCAGCTGCGGCAATTGCTATCTGCCCGTTATGGGGTAGCTATTGGGATTTGGGAGGATTCTCTTTTGCTGGGGGCAGCATTGCTGGAGGTGCTGGTTCCGGAATCTGAGCTACATTCCCTGGCGGTGCTACCCGGAAAACGTCGCCAAGGGCTAGGAGTCGTCCTCTTAAAATCTGCCCTGCGCGTGGCTCGGAGGCGGGGGGCAACTGAAATGTTTCTGGAAGTGCGTCGCTCTAACCAGGCGGCGATTGCGCTTTATGGACGCGCCGGTTTTGTTTCTTTGAGTGTGCGCCGCGGATATTATTCCCATCCCCGCGAAGATGCTTTGGTAATGCAAAAACGCCTGGCACGTCCTTCTCCTGGGCCTATTGGGGCGGAGGTGACCTCCCCTTAACCTTGGGTGGAAGGTATTTTGAAACTTTACGCTTTCCCAATTGCAACACAATTATCTGATTCTTTTTTGGAAAGAGAGCTCTTTTTTCCTAAATGTTTTCGGTTTCCTCTCCTGAATTAGTAGATTAAAGAAGCAGGTAAAACCGGTTTTAGTGTTTTTTATTTCTGAATGGGTTTCCTTAGTCGTCTGCGTATAGACCCTAATTCCTAGGTGAGTCCAAACCGGTGAGTTAGCCTATTGACCGTGGCCAATACAAAAGAAATTCAGAAGAAGCGAAGCTGGAACACCCTGGTCTTCGCGAAACAGTGCATGGCCGTTACCGGCGTATTTTTTGTGCTGTTTGTGTTAATGCATTCCTACGGCAACTTGAAGATTCTGGCGGGTGCTGATGCCTATAACGGCTATGCCCACCACTTGCGGGTCTTCGGTGCCCCTATCCTGCCTTATGAAGGCTTGCTTTGGATTTTGCGCGTACTGCTTTTAGCCTGCGTGATTATCCATATGGTATGTGCCTTCCACCTGTGGCATCGCGCCAGCAAGGGACGAGGCTCTCAGAAGTACGTAGTCAAACAGAACGTGGTTAACAACTACGCGACTCGAACTGTGCGTGTCGGATCCGTGTTGCTAGCACTGTTCATCTTCTTCCATATTTTCCACTTCACCACGAAGTGGGTGCAGATTGGCGCAGGGGAAGCCTATAGCTCTGCTACCTGTAAGGTTGGCGAAGAGATGATTCCGGTAGCACCATGGAACATGATGGTGACCACGTTCTCGCCAGCTAACTGGTGGACCTTGATTATTTACTTGGGTGCGGTAGCTATTGTGGCACTGCACGTGGGACACGGCGTATGGTCCGCCCTGCAAACAATGGGTTGGATCCGGGAAAACACGCATAAAGCGACCGTTTATATTTCCGGGATCGTGGGGCTATTGCTGTTCGCCATGTTCGCCATCCCACCGCTGTATCTGGTAATCACCAACCCCGCTCCGGTGGCGTGTTAGTTAGGGAAGGATGCGTAAGATGACTGAACAACAAAACCTAGTCGACGGTCTCTACACTGTCGGTGAACCGATTGCTGACCAGAAAGCCCCGCTAGATGTACCGATTGAAAACTGCTGGAAGCAACGCAAGTTTAATGCGGCGCTGGTTAACCCGGCTAACCGCCGCAAAATCAAAGTGATCGTGGTGGGCACCGGCCTGGCAGGGGGCGCCGCTGCGGCTTCGCTAGGCGAAATGGGCTACCACGTCGATGCCTTCTTCTACCAAGACTCTGCTCGTCGGGCACACTCGATTGCGGCTCAAGGCGGGATTAACGCGGCGAAGAATTATCGCAATGACAACGACTCTGACTACCGCCTGTTCTATGACACGGTTAAGGGCGGGGACTACCGCGCTCGGGAAACTAACGTTTACCGCCTGGCCGAGGTCAGCGCTAACATTATTGACCAGTGTGTAGCGCAGGGCGTGCCTTTTGCCCGCGAATACGGCGGCCTGCTAGATAACCGTTCTTTCGGTGGGGTGCAGGTTTCCCGTACTTTCTACGCCCGGGGTCAGACGGGGCAGCAGCTGCTGATCGGCGCCTACCAGGCGCTGCAGCGTCAGGTCAACGCGGGAACCGTGGTTTCTCACTCCCGTCATGAAATGGTGGAACTTATCGTTTCGGACGGTCGGGCGCGCGGGATTGTGGCTCGCGATATGGAAACTGGTGAACTGGAAACTTTCACTGCCTCAATTGTTATTTTGGCGACCGGTGGCTATGGGAATGTTTTCTTCTTGTCCACCAACGCTATGGGGTGTAACGGTACTGCTGCTTGGCGTGCTCACCGTAAGGGTGCTTATTTTGCTAACCCTTGCTACACCCAGATTCACCCGACTTGTATTCCGCAGCATGGTGATCAGCAATCTAAACTCACTTTGATGAGTGAATCCTTGCGTAACGATGGACGTATTTGGGTTCCCAAGAAGAAAGAGGATTGCAAGAAAGACCCGCGGGAGATCCCGGAAGAAGATCGCGACTACTACTTAGAGCGTATCTATCCCTCTTTCGGCAACTTGGTTCCCCGTGATATTGCTTCACGACAAGCCAAGAATATGTGCGATGAGGGTCGCGGGGTAGGCCCCGAGATTGACGGTGTCGCTCGCGGCGTTTACTTGGATTTCGCGGATGCGATTGAACGTATGGGCAAGGAAGCCGTATCTGCCAAGTACGGCAACTTGTTCGATATGTATAAGCGGATTACCGATGACGATCCTTATGAGGTTCCGATGCGGATTTACCCGGCGGTGCACTACACCATGGGCGGGGTTTGGGTTGACTATGACTTAGAGACCACTATCCCGGGTCTGTACGTGGGCGGGGAAGCTAACTTCTCTGATCACGGCGCTAACCGCTTGGGTGCGTCTGCTTTGATGCAGGGACTATCTGATGGTTATTTCGTGTTGCCGAACACGGTAAATGACTACCTGGCTCATACCTTGGATTGGGAAGATCTTCCGCAAGATCATCCTGATGTGGTAGCTGCCAAAGCCCAGGCGCAAGAGCGTATTGACCGCTTGATGGCGATTGATGGTACCCGCTCGGTGGACTCTATCCACAAGGAACTCGGCCACATTATGTGGGAATACTGCGGCATGTCCCGTACCCGCGAGGGGCTGCAGAAAGCTATCGGCTTGATTCGGAACCTGCGTAACGAGTTCTGGACCAATGTGCGAATCCCGGGCAAGAAGAGTGGCGAGATGAACCAGTCACTTGAACGCGCCGGTCGCTTGGCTGACTTCCTTGAGCTGGGTGAGCTGATGTGTATTGATGCGTTGCATCGTGAAGAATCCTGTGGCGGTCACTTCCGGGAAGAGCACCAAACTCCGGAAGGAGAGGCTATGCGTGACGATGAAAACTTCATGTATGTAGCCGCTTGGGAATGGAAAGGTGAGGATCAGCCCCCTGTGCTGCACAAGGAGGATCTGATTTACAACA
The DNA here is from genome assembly GCF_008661855.1 of Varibaculum sp. Taxonomy (NCBI): domain Bacteria; kingdom Bacillati; phylum Actinomycetota; class Actinomycetes; order Actinomycetales; family Actinomycetaceae; genus Varibaculum; species Varibaculum sp. The sequence continues at coordinate 32,425 of NZ_RPZY01000055.1, read as the reverse complement.
ATATCGAGGTCAAGACAAGGAGCTACAAGTGAACATCACTTTGCGAATCTGGCGTCAGGCTGGCCCAGACGCCGAGGGAGCTATCCACGAATATCAGCTCCACGGAGTTAGCGAGGATTCCTCTTTCCTGGAAATGCTGGACATCCTCAATGAGGATCTATTTGCTCGCGGGGAAGAGCCGGTCGCGTTTGACTCGGACTGCCGCGAGGGAATTTGTGGTATGTGCGGCCTGGTGATTAACGGGGTTCCGCATGGAAACCATTCCCCGGATCCGAAAGATAACACCACCACCTGCCAGCTGCATATGCGTTCCTTCAAGGATGGGGACACTATCACCATTGAGCCTTGGCGTTCAAAAGCATTCCCGATCATTAAGGATCTGGTGGTTAACCGGAACGCTTTGGATCGTATTATTCAGGCGGGCGGATACATTTCGGTTAATACCGGCGCCGCTCCGGATGCACATTCCACTCCGGTTCCCAAGAAAGATGCGGATCGGGCTTTCGAGGCCGCGGCCTGTATCGGTTGTGGAGCGTGTGTGGCTGCTTGCCCGAATGGTTCGGCGATGCTATTTACTGCTGCGAAAGTGACTCACCTGGGTCTTTTGCCGCAAGGTAAACCGGAGAATCTCCGGCGGGTTACCCAGATGCTTAACCGGATGGGTGCTGAAGGATTCGGTGGATGCACCAACTTTGGTGAATGTGCGGCGGTATGCCCCAAGCAGGTTCCGCTGGACTTTATCGCGGTACTAAACCGACAGCTCGGAAAAGCTGTTCTGTCTGGAGTTTAAATCTGCAGCTAACAGTTAAATAGCCGTTCTTTTGCATGGCCAAGGCGGGCTCGGAGAAAAATCTCCGAGCCCGCCTTCCATATGTGCGGTGCCTGCTGGGGTATAAATAAAAAGCGGTCTTCTTTCCGGTTGGCTGCGCGCGCCAGCGCGAATCCATACTCTTCACATCTTCTGGGCTGATATTTGTCTTGCTTTTTTCTGTGAGTTCTTATGCCGCACTCTGTTTGTCATTATCTGGTGTGATGATTCTTAAAGCCTAGGGGGCTTAAGAGAATTAAAGTCCAGCTACTGCGGTTATTTTCTGGGACAACCAGCAGTGTTTCCTTACCGATACCTTTAAAACGATAAATGCATAGTTGTATTATAGGAACGTTAAAGTAATAGCTGTTCCTTTTTTCTTCTTGCAGGCAGGTTTGCGCCCGAAACCTCGAGCAGAGAAAAGGCGCTAATGGCAAGGTTTTGATGAGGGATATATGAAAACGTATTTTAAGAGGATTCCCCAGTGGATGCGCTCTGTTTTAGCAACTTTGGCAGGATTTGCGGTTGCTATCACCGGAGTGTCCCTGGGGGTAAGTGCATGGGCTGAAGAGGCTAATAATCCGGCAGGGGGGGGCGCTAAAGCTCCAGGCGGTATTGCCACCCGCGAGGCAATTGAATCTCCAGGTTCGGCCAAGAAAGGTGACTCCATAGTGGGTCTCACCGGCGTTCCCTATGGGGATAACATCGTCGGTATCAGTAAATATAAGCCACTAAAAGGTATCCGGGTCTATGCGCAATGGTACGAAAAGAACGGCAAAACCTACGTTGCCTCCCCGGTGTATACCACTACCTCTGGTGATGACGGCAAGTGGGGCATATCCATGCAGCCGTTCCTCATGCCCGACGGTAAAGTAGCCAAGTTTGATGCTGACCCCAATCTTCCCGAGGGTGAAAAATGGCGGGTTTGGTCCGATAACTGTCCCCAGAAAACTGATTTCTTCGGAGACGGTCGGGACACCGCTTGTTACCCAGATTTAGCGGTCGCCTATACTTACGGGAACGCTTCAATTTACCCGCAGTCGGTCACCTATGAAATCCAAGCGGGAACTAATATCGGGATCGATCCTAACGTAGTCGAAACCGCTAAAATCTGGTATCAAGAAAAGCCTAAAAACGATTTCATGCACCTCAAAGAGGGACAGGAGGGCTACAGCTCTTCTGAGGGGGTAAAAATAACGTCTCCTACTCCCAGCGGAACTGTAGATGGCCGGGTAATCTGGAATAACTTCCGGGATACCGGTACTAACTGGGAAGCTCCGGGCGTTGGGGCGTGGCTGGGATATGATCCAAAGAAGGGTGATAATCCGGCTCCCAATATGGTGGTGAAAGCCACCTATCTATCCGATTACGCGGTTGCCAAGATTCACAGCGATGCTCCGAAGAGCGAAAAAATGAAGAACGCTGGAATGAAAGCCGATGGTAGCGGAAAAGTCCGCGGAGCTGGCTGGGACTGGCAGAAAGAAGCGGCTTTACAAGAATGGATTAAAGAGCAAATACAAGCTGAGGGCGCAGAAAAATGGTATGCCGAGACTGCTTGGGCTAAAACCAATAGCGATGGGGAATATGCGATTCAGTTCCGGGGGACCTGGGGTGAATCCTGGGACAAATGCGGATACGATTCGAAAGTAACTCCTGACAACACCTGTTTTCAGGGTGAAGGAGAAGTAAACCACGATAAAGCCAGCGAATATGGTTGGCATACCCTGGCTCCCACCTATGAAAAAGGCTCCTGGGTTAATACCCATGTTGTTCATATTGGGGACAAGAAAAACCCGAAGCATATTAACCGCGACTGGCTGTACGTATCCGTACAGGATGTACCAGAGGGCGCGATAGCGGTCGGTCCCTATATGTACAACAACTTCACCGGTTGGGGTCAGGTTGATATGGCTAACCAAGGTGGTGGCTGGGTTCCCAACAGCTCCGGTGGCTGGGATACCCATGGCACTACGCTTTACAGCAACCAGACGAATACTAATTTTGGTATCAGTGCCAACATGATTACTTTCGACGTTACCCCCTACGACGCCACCTCTAACTGGGCGAAACCAGGAGATACTGCGCATACCAATACCGGGGGACTGCCCTACGAAGGGGCTTTAGCTACTTCCGGTAAATACAAGATTGTGTGGACTACGGATTACAACGCCGGTACGAACACGGTCGGAGAGGTTCTAAAAGAATGTGAACTTTCCGCAGCCGATGTTAAAGGCCAAATTCCAGATTGTCCTTTCACCGTGCCTAGTGATTTAAAGGAAACCACTACCTATATTGCGGTGATGACTAAAATCAACCCGGATGGAGTTGCGGTTTCGCAACCCATCGGCATTGACGGGTTTACCGCCTACGTTACCGACCAGCCGACTTTCCCGTGGGGGCAGGTTGGAAAGCCGTATCCGGATGATACTGACGTGACCGTTATCGAGGGCGAAAAAGCAACCGGTTCCCTGCCGATTTTTGACTCGAAGAAGGTCGATGTCCAGTGGAATTTCACCACTGCGGATGGCAAACCGCTACCGGAAGGCTGGAAGGTTGAAACCACCACCAATAAAGATGGAGTGGTTGACGGTTGGAAACTGGTGGGTACTCCCACTAAGGCCGGCAATTATGATGTACGCATTTTAGCTACTGCCACCGGCACGATTAAAGCCGATAACAGTGAGGCTAAAGATCAACAGTTCCAGCCATTGACAATCCCGTTCGAGGACACTTTGTCTATCCTGGATTTGTCCATTGAAAAAGACAAATTCGCGGTGGATGCTAACAGCGCTGATCAAACTACCAATTTGAGCGTGGCAGGAATGCCAGACGGAGCTAAAACGAAAGACTTTACGCTTAAGACAGCGGTAGACGGGATAACTCTCGCACAAGACGGGACGGTAACTGTCACCAAACAGGCTGCAATTGGTAAACATACTCTGGAAGTTCAATACCAGGTTGAAGAGCAAGTTGACGGTAAAGCTGTTACCCGCACCGTTATCGACACTGTTGAGCTGGAAGTAACCCAGAAAGTCGATACCGATGAAGACGGTGATACTGTTCCTGATTCGAAGGATAAGTGTGCTGGTACTCCTGTGGGCGCGCAGGTAGACAACGACGGCTGCTCGGTTGCGCCTTCTGTGGGTAAGGTTCCGGATATTGCTGGTCAGGTTAATAAGGAAATTACTCCGGTGAATGTTCCGGTTGATAATCCTGGTAAAGCTAAGCTGACTGCTTGTAAGGCTGAGGGTTTGCCGGCTGGTTTGGCTATTGCTTTGAATGAGCAAAAAGATGGTTGCGTGATTTCTGGTACTCCTAGTGAGGAAGCCAAGGATAAAGCGGTCACTGTTAAAGTCAGTTTCGAGCCGGTTGATAAGACTGATCAGCATAAGGGCGGAGATGTTACCGGCACTGCTAAAGCAACTATTAGCGCTGAAGCCGATGGTGACGGTGATACTGTTCCTGATTCGAAGGATAAGTGTGCTGGTACTCCTGCGGGCGCGAAGGCTGATGCTAATGGTTGTGCGGTGAAGCCGACGGTTGGTACACCGGTTGCTATTAGTGGGCAGAAGGGTAAGGAGATTACTGAGGTAGTGGTGGTTCCGGTTGATAATCCGGGTATGGCTGCTGTTACTTGTAGTTCTGATTCTTTGCCTGCTGGTTTGAGTGTTAAGTATTCTTCGGAGAAGAAGGCTTGTGTTGTTAGTGGTACTCCTAGTGAGGAAGTTAAGGACAAAGCGGTTACTATTAATGTGAATTATGATCCGCAAGATGGTGATGATACTAGTAATCCTGCTGGTAGTATCCCGGTGAATACTACTGCTACTATTACTGATCCTAATAAGGATTCTGATGGTGATGGTGTCCCGGATGCTTCTGATAAGTGTGCTGGTACGCCTGCGGGCGCGAAGGTTGATGCTGATGGTTGTGCGGTAGTTCCGGTTGTTGGTGATTTCGCGGTTAAGGGGATGGTTGGTAAGGCTATTTCTCCTGTGAGTGTGAAGGTTACTAATGATGGTAAGGCTATTGATTTGTCTTGCTTAGCTGATGAGCTGACGGCTGTTGGTTTGACTGTTAAGTTCGATGCTGCGTCTTCTGCTTGTGTTATTAGTGGTACTCCTACAAAGAGTATTGATAAGCAGGTGGATTTAACTGTCGGCTTTAAGCATCCTGATGGGGCTAAAGATACTGGTACGGTTAAGAAGAGCGGTAGTGCCTATGTGGCTAAGGATGATGATGGTGATGGGGTTGCTGATCCGAAGGATCCGGCCAACCCGGTTGCTGGCGAGGACAAGTGTCCGGGAACTCCTAAAGGCGCAACGGTAGACAACGACGGGTGCTCTGTACCGCCTACAGTAGGCAAGATTGACCCGATTGTAGGTGAAAAGGATAGCCCGATTGCCTCGGTTACTGTCCCGGTAGATAACCCCGGAAAGAGCAAACTTACTGCTTGCAAAGCCGAAGGGCTGCCGGCAGGGCTAACCATTGCCCTTAACAAAGAGAGGACAGCATGCGTAATCAGCGGTACCCCCACCGAGATAGTGGATCCTGGTAAGGACGTGAACGTCACGGTCAGCTTTGAACCGGTAGATAAATCAGCCGACCACCCTGGTGGTGATATTCAAGGTAAGACCAGCGTAACTATCAAAGACAACCTGACTGATGCTGATCGCTACAACCCGGCATACCCGGCAGTAACTGGGAAACCAGGCGAAAGCGTTAAAGCCTCGCAAACGGGAGATAAGAACGTTCCCGACACCGCTCGGTACGTCCTTGGCGATAATGCTCCTGAAGGGGCAAGCATTGACGCTGAAACTGGGCAGGTTACGTTGAACATTCCTGATACCGCTAAGAATGGTGAGGAAATTACTGTTCCGGTAAAGGTGAACTATGCGGATAACTCGGCAGATAACGCTACCGTGACCGTTAAGGTTCGCACCGATAAAGACAGTGACGGTAAGCCAGATCCGGTTGATCCGGAGAACCCGCAAGCCGGGGATGATTTGTGTCCAGGAACTCCGGCTGCCGATAAAGATAAGGTAGACGAGTTCGGTTGCACTCTGGCTGATCGTTGGGATCCGTCCTATGCTGATGTTAATGGTCAGGTAGGGAAGCCAGCGGTTTCTACGGCTCCGCTCTTTGATGAGGTAACTACCAAAGATAAGGACGAGAAAGCTGCGGCTCCCGAGGGAACCGTGTTTGCTTTGGGTAAGGACGCACCGGCGGGAGTCTCCATTGATGCTAAGACCGGGGTTATTACCTGGAATAAACCAGCTCAAGGAAACACCGAGATCCCGGTGGAAGTGACCTATAAGGATGGCACTATCGATAAGGTGAATGCCAAGTTCATGATTGCCCTACCAGGTGATGATGATGGTGACGGTGTTGCCGACGATAAAGACAAATGCGCCGGAACCCCGCAAGGTGCCAAGGTGGACGAGAATGGATGCTCAGTGGCTCCCAGCTTGCCGGACGTGCCTAAGATTACCGGTGAAAAAGGCAAAGCGATCGACCCGGTTGATGTGCCGGTAAAGAATCCCGGTAAAACCAAGGTCACCGCTTGCCAGGCCACCGGATTACCTGCCGGTCTAACTATCGAATGGAACGAGGGCAAACAAGCCTGCGTAATCAGTGGTACCCCCACTGAAGAGGTAACCGACGGGAAAGTTACGATTACTGTCGACTACACTCCGCAAGATAAGACCGATGAGCACCCCGGTGGGAAAGCAAGTGGCGAAACCACCGTTACTATTACCGATCCTGCAAAAGACGGTGACGGTGACGGAGTAGCTGACGACCAGGATAAATGTGCTAACACCCCGAAAGGTGCCACAGTCGATAAGAACGGTTGCGCTCTAGCGCCCAGCGTCCCGGTTATTCCCAACATCGAGGGGCAGAAAGATAAACCGCTAACCCCGGTGGTTGTTCCGGTAGATAATCCTGGTAAAGCCACAATTACTAGCTGCAAAGCCGAGGGGCTACCTAAAGGTTTGAGCATTAAGTGGGACGAAAAACGCTCCGCTTGCGTGATTAGTGGTACTCCAACCGAGATAGTAACTGGTCAAAAGGTAACTATTTCGATTGACTACACTGCGCCTGATGGAGCCAAGAAGCCCGGTAGCACCAAGGTTGAAACCATGGTGACTATCAAGTCGGCTGCTCGTGAGTCGCAAGATGTGGTGCCCGGTTCTCGTCTACCAAAGACTGGTGCTCCCATCCTGGGATTGTCCCTGCTGGCATTGGCGTTAACCCTCGCCGGTATGGGTACTTTGACCGCCAGACGCCGGAGAAGCTAAAGCGATACCAAACAGTTCTTTTCAGAGGTTTCATGGCAGCTAACAGCTGCGAGCACTGAAAAGAATTAGCGGTTCGCTAAAACTTCAAGGCGGGCTCGGAGAAAAATCTCCGAGCCCGCCTTTGCGCTTTCCAGAATGATGGTCGCCCTCTTACCGTAAGGTTACTTAGCCCGTTATTTACCGATAAACGCTAAACCCCACCCTCGCCCTCGTAAATAATTCCAAGAAATAGCGATAACCTGTTGCAAATGTCGGGAAATAGCCTACAATTGCAACATGCAAGTTTCAAATTGGGTCGCATCTATTGCGCAGCTATCAGAATCTGAGGGGGTATTCACCACTGCGCAAGCCGAGCGTACCGGGATACCTCGGGACGCGCTACATGACGCGGTGAAGGCGGGGCGGCTTGAAAGAATTATGCGCGGCGCCTATCGCATGGTGGGAGCGGGGGTAACTTATGTGGATGAGCTAATAGCAGTATGGAAACTGACTAATCCCGCAAAATTCACCTATGAGCGCATGAAAACATCGACTTGGGATGGCGTGGTAGTGGGGGGCTCTACGGCGGCGTCATTGCTAGAAGTCGGTGATTTTCATTTGTCTACGTATCGGTTGTATTCGCCAAAAAGATTTAACACCAGAAATCGCGCTGCAAACTTCGGTAGACGAAATGTTTCCCGCAGCCAGGTCGCGTTCGTAAAGGGCATTCCGGTTACTCGCCCCGAACGCACTATTTTTGACCTAATACTCGATAATGAAGACTTTTCTTTAATAGGGAATGCCTTTTACGATGCCTGGTATGCCAATCGAGGATTTAGCTTTAGCAGACTTGAGCAGCTGCTGATAAAGGAATATGGGGAAGATAAAGCGAGTCAGATTTATATAAATCTACTTTCCGAAGCGGGGCTTCTTGAAAAGGTGGAACGTGACCAGATATAGCACTTCCGCCGCCCTCGAAATGGCGGTTAAAGCTGCCGCGGCACTGTCGCCAGTCGAGACTGGACGTGCAATCACGTCTTTCTATTTCCATCGGCTTCTCTGTCGCGTGTTTTCATCGGAAAATACCACCTTTGTCTTAAAAGGTGGACAAGCTCCGTACGCCATATCGCCTTGCCTGAAAGCTTTCAGATTCCAGAAGAGTGGGGACAGCCACAAGAAAAGCAGTACGAAAAAATGTGGTTACAAACTGGTCTACCTGAGTCTCTGAAAACGGTTAGGGGAGCAGTAAAGCTCGCTGAAGCTTTACTTAGTCCAGCAGTTAAGATGCGCTTAGGGAAAATGACCTGGAATCCCGCGCTACTTCGGTGGGAGAAATAGTTAGTTAGCCCCGCCCTCGGGCTGAAGGGGAGTGAAACGGTACTTGCCTTTTCCTTTGCCTTTAACTTTACTAATCAGGGAGGCAGCCAGGAGTTTCCGCAAAAGTTCAGAGGCCGGGGAGGGGGTTATCCCCAATATCTCTGTTACCTGCGAACGCGAGAAAACGCCCTCATTCCCGAAGAAATCGTAGAGTTTTTGGGCGTGCCGAGCCGAGACTGGACTAAGACCTTTCCAGGCAATATCCTGATTTTCTAGTCTAATATCCTGGTTTTTAGCCCCAATATCCTGTTTTTTCGATAAAGTCCCATCGTCAGCGGAAGTAATGTCCTGAGTTTCCGGGGAAACTTCCTGCCTGTCAGACTCAAAAGCCTGATTCTCTGCAGTACTAACTAAACCGCTGATATGCAGATACCGATTTTTCAACTCATTTTCTTCTCCTAGCAGCAAGTTTTGCAAGAACTTGACTAGGTATTCGTTAGTTTCGTGAATCCCAGCAGTCAGGTTTTCGTAGTTCGCGCGCACCAGAGCGTTTCGAAAATACCAGGCATGTTTCGAAAAAGCGGTGTTATCGACAGTGAAACCCAAAGTACGGAGATACTTGATGAAAAATACGGCGGTCGTGCGGGTATTTCCCTCATCGAATAGGTGGATTTGCCACAATCTAGCCACAAAGGAAGCTAGGTGTCCAATAATTTCGGCGGTACTCAGCCCTCGGTAACTAAAAGCGCGCTCTAAAGCTAAATCGTATTCCAGGGTAACCATTAAATCGGCAGCATTCCCATAGGTGACAGTATCTGCGTCCAGCACCCATTCTTGCTTGGAGATATTGTAGGTGCGAACTTTTCCGGCCTGAGGATAGATTCCTGCAAAAAGCCGGCGGTGTATCGCCAGATACTGCGCAGCCGAGAAGACGAATCCGTCCTCAGATAATACTTGCGCAACCCGGGTAGCTACCTTATCGGCCTCCTCTACTCGGTTTACGCCTCGCTGAGGGTTTTGCTGATAGTAGGAATTAACCAGGCATTGAACTTCATCTAAAGTGATTTCGCCTTCGATGGAGCTCCTAGCGGTAGTTATTAGATACGGTGAGGGCGCTAAACCATCTACAGCTTGTAAACCAATTCCTGCCTGCCAAGCAGCAGTCAGAGCGCGTTGAGACGGGGATCCCTGGCGTACATAATGGGCAAATGGATCCTCTTTGGGTTCCCCAATCCCGCCTCTATCTGTCATCACACCTCCTGCTGCTAGTGTCATTTTAGCTGAGGTTTGCGTATTCCTGCCCATTCAATGTCCTGGTTTTTAGACCCAATGTCCTGTTTTTTGGCAAAGTCTCATTGTCAGCGGAGGCAATGTCCGAATCATATTCCAAGAGAGTTATTACAGCTAGAGGCGATATCGTTAGGTCGCAAATCTAGGTGTGGGTAAAATGGGAGTATGAGTGAGCCGTTAATATTGGGAATCGAGTCTACCTGCGACGAGACTGGCGTGGCGCTGGTGCGCGGGGGGAAACTATTGGCAGATTGTACTGCCACCTCGATGGATGAACATGCTCGTTACGGCGGAATCATCCCCGAAATTGCTTCCCGGGCGCACCTGGAATCCTTCCTGCCCACCTTACAGGCTGCCTGTGAACAGGCCGGGGTGGCGTTAAGCGAGGTAGACGCGATTGCTTGCGCGGCAGGCCCGGGATTAGTAGGCTCGCTGACCGTAGGTATTTCGGCGGCTAAAGCCTTGGCACTCGCCTTAGATAAACCGCTGTACGGCGTAAACCACGTAATCGGACACCTGGCGGTAGATGCCCTGGTAGAAGGGGAGTTTAATCCTCCTTTTATTGGGCTGATTTGCTCGGGTGGACACTCGAATCTGGTGCTGGTGCGCGATCTGGCTCGCGATATTACCGAACTTGGCGGTACCTTGGATGACGCCGCCGGGGAAGCCTTCGATAAAGTAGGGCGTCTGCTGAATACGCCCTATCCAGGAGGTCCGCATGTAGACCGCTTGGCGCAGGCGGGGGATAAGGAAGCTATCCGTTTCCCGCGGGGACTGGCGGCCGGTAAAGACAAAGAGCGTCACCGCTATGATTTCTCTTTCTCAGGTCTAAAAACTGCGGTCGCCCGCTATATCGAGGGTCTAGAGGCGGCCGGGGAAAGCATTAACCGGGAAAACATTTGCGCCGGATTCTCCGAAGCAGTAAATGATTCCCTGACCAAGAAAGCAGTCCAGGCGGCTCAGGATTTTGATTGCCGCGAGATCGTGGTGGGGGGCGGTTTTTCCGCTAACTCGCGTCTGCGCGAACTCCTCGCCCAGCGCGCCGAATCGGCGGGGATAACCGTGCGGATTCCTCCGATTCGGTTCTGTACCGACAATGGCGCTCAAATTGCTGCCCTAGGCGAGGCGCTAGTGAAAGCGGGAATGCCGCCCTCGCCGACAGATTTTGGCCCTGACTCTCAGATGGCGCTCACCCAGATTTATATGGCTCCTAGCCACAACGATACGGAAAAATCCCAGACCGCAAGCAATAATGCCCAAGGAAAAAGGGCAGAAACGGAAAGCATCTATCGAAAGGTGAAAGAAAACATGGCGAAATCATTTGACCAGATGCGCCCGGAATTTGAAAAAGCTGCTGAAAAAGCCGCTGACCGGATTAAACCTTTAGTAGAACAGGGACGCGAATATGCGGAAGAAACCCTAGAGAAAGCGCGCCCCTATATGGATCAGGCAGCTGAAAAAAGCAAAGAATATGTGGAACAGGTGGCAGAAAAGGCACGCCCCTATGTGCTTAAGGCGCGCCCCTATATGGAACAGGCCGCTGAGAAGGGTAAAGAGTACGCGGAAGAAACCATGGAAAAGGCGCGCCCCTACATGGAGCAAGCCGCGTCAAAAAGCAAAGAATATGCCGAACAGGCGGTTGAGAAAGGGCGTGAATACGCTAAACAGGCTCAGCAGCGTTTGCAGGAACGCTCACAAGCGCGGAAAACCGATTCCAATGAGCCATCGGTAACGGTAGAACCGCCTGACGATGTGGAGCCTAAATCCTAGCCCTGCGCTAACCAGGGTGTTTTACCTATCACCGCTCACTCCTGGTGATAGGTAAAACAAGCTAGGATAAGCGGCTATTTACAGGGCTCCAATACTAAGCAACGATGACCTGCGCCTACCCGGGTGAGTGCTACGGTCACGGTTCGCGGCGAGAATCCTCTGGTTTTCTTGGGCATTACTTTTTTGCGCCAGCTCGCAATATCGAGGATGACCCCACGTTTTAGCACGTCCAGGCGGGTTGCCTGGATGGTGCGTAGATAGGAACTGACGGTTTTTGTTTTCAGCGGTAAATCCTCAACTATGCGGTAACAAGTTGTGGCTAACGAATCCTCGGGAAGGGGCATACTGTTCCCGCTCAGATAGGCAATCCCGTTAGCTATGGGCGCTGCCAGTATTTTTTCGCAAAGGTCGGGAATAATTCCGGCGCGAATAATCGCGGGATTAGGGTCGAACAGGTAATCTCCTAAGCCGGATGCGGGCGGAACTTGCACATGGTTATCTCCCGGGCGGGAAGCGCTAGCGCATAAATACTCTTTTACCTGATTACCCTGAATAATCAGCGCAGAGCGTCCCGCGCCTTCGGGGGCTAAATTCAGGGAATAGAGGGCGCATTCAACCAAGTCCCCATCTACGCTAACCCATTGCGCATGGTAATTATCTGGTAAATAGCTAAGGTCGATTCCGGGCGCCATTTTTACCGCTAAATGCGATGCGCGTCCTCCCCAGGCAAGGACTTTTGAAAGTGGGGGTGACCAGGAATCAGGGGAGAGGGCGCGTCCGGTTGGGAGGCGGCGGGCAGGATCAAAAAATAGGGCGGGCAGGGGGTTTTGGATGGTTACCTGCTGTGCGCTCTCGCAATAGACTTGCGCGGAAGGTATCTCAGAAAGGTTAAGTGCTGCGCAGGTGGCGGCAGTGGGGCTAATATCTACTGCCCGCAATTGTTGGCAGCTAGATGCTAATTGCATCGAGTCCGCGCCGATTCCACACCCGACATCGATTAGGGTGTCGATACCGGCATCAGTAAAGCGTTTTGCCCGCTGTATAGATACTATTTTTCTGCTAGCTTGTTCTAGACCTTCGCGGGTAAATAGTTTATTTTTGGCTTCGTCACCGAGCTTTATTTGGGCTTTTTCCCGCAATATCCATTGGGTTTGTAAAGAGGCAACCAGGGCGGCGGGGTAGCGTTTACGTAGCTGTTTCGCAATCATTGGGGCTTCTAGTTGGCAAGGGTGAGGATACTTTTGGAGTAACTCCCATCCTTCTTGGGTAGTTAGCGTGGAAATCATCGAATCTTCGCAAGGTGGCAAGTGGGAGGTTAGCTGTTTCATTTCGCGAAAGCTAAGTGGCGTTTTGGCTGCTAACATCTTTTCTCCCTCTATTGTTTTTAGTCTAACTGAGGATTTAGGAACTTAGGTATTGGCGAAGCTACCTCGGCAGCCGCATATTCGCGCAGGGCGTAAGCATAAACTGGCACTCAGCTTGATTGAGTGCCAGAATGCACTTAAGCTAAATAGTGCATTTGGAGTTGCGAGACTCTGAAACAGTATCGGAAAGATGGCACCCGCGACGCCAACGCTCCGATACAACAACCGAAAGTTTTTTGGATAAAGAAAGGGAGGTCTGCAGTGTCAGTCTCCATTAAACCATTAGAAGATCGCGTCGTGATTCAGCAGGCAGAGGCGGAACAAAAGACCGCTTCCGGTCTGGTTCTTCCCGATGCTGCCAAAGAAAAACCGCAGGAAGGTAAAGTAATCGCCGTAGGCCCAGGTCGCATCGACGACCAGGGTAACCGGGTTCCGATGGATGTTGCCGAGGGCGACAGCGTTATTTACTCCAAGTACGGCGGCACCGAAGTTAAATACGGTGGCGAAGAATACTTGATTCTTTCTGCTCGAGATATTTTGGCAAAGGTAGAGCGCTAGTTATTAGCCTCGTTTATGCGGGGTTTGCCGCGTAAACAATAGCTGTTAAATAATCGGCGGGGTTGGAGAAATCCGACCCCGCCGATTCATGTTTTTGGCAATTAGCCCCTTAACGTCGCCTTCGTGGCTCTATTAAGGGTGCCCGGTGTTTTGGTACAACTGTAATCGCAGTAGCTAACTGGAAACTGTGGCGGATATGCGACGTCGGGGGCGAGAAAACTCGCCCCCGACCTTAAAACTATTTTGCTGTTATTTAACTACGCTGAACTACTTTTCTTTTGGCGCAGGCAAAATCACATCCCGCACCAGTTCTTGTAAATCGGTGTTCGATTTGAGGAATCCGCGCAGCGTCCGCACGGTGGGACCGAAAGTAGCGAACTCGTCTACACTCATGCCGTCTACCTCGTAGGCGCGGCGGAAATCTTCCACCTTCATCAAGGTTTCCATAATTTCTTCTGATACTGGCTGTTCAAACCGGTCTTCATAGCTGTAATCTGATTCTTGAATACGCTTTGCCCAAGCAAAAGGCGGAGAAATCACGATATCTCCCCCAACTAGCTCGGTGTACTGCATAGTGTTACGGAAGGCGGCTACTAGCATTCGGGCTCTAAGACCGCGCTTTTCAAATTCGGCGACCGCTTTCTTTACGGCAGCGATTCCGCCCCATTCCAGGTGTCCGGGATTTAGCACCAGTTTGTCGCGATTAGCGCAAATCTTCAGCCAGTCGTCCAGGCGACCAACCATCAAGGTAACTACCGGTCCCATCTGGGAAACGTCTTTGCCTTCGGCTTCGCGCCGCTGTAGACCGCGCTCGATGGCTTCGCCGGAACGAACCGCTTGCGCTACCGAGAAAGAGACGGTCACGTTTATGGATACGCCGCGGTAGGTGGCGTCCTCAATAGCTTCAATCCCGGTCTTGGTGGCAGGTACTTTTACCACAATGTTGGGAGCCATTTCAGAGAACTCTACTGCCTGGTCGGCTAATGCCTGGGCGTTGCGGTAGTTCGCCGGATCGGTTTGTACCGAGAGGCGACCGTTACGACCATTGGAGGCTTTGAATGCCGGTTCCAGCAGTTTTGCGGCTTCGATAGACATATCTTTTACTGCTTGCCAACCGATTTCGGACTCGGTGGCGGTGGGCATATCTTCGGCAATCTTTTTAATCCGGGGAGCCCAAATATCTAAATGTTTAGAAATGGTGGTGTAAGCGATAGTGGGGTTGCAGGTTGCGCCTACCCCGCCCCAAGAAATTGACTGCCGTAGTTCTTCTAGGTCGGAAGAATCGTTCCATAGCGCAGTTTTAGAATTCTTGGCTGCATCTAATAACGGACCGGATACTGGTTTAATCTCGCTCATTTTGTCTCCTTGAAACTGCTTGACACCGCCATCGGTGCTGCTATCTTCCAGGGTAAGGGAAAAACTATTAAGCGTCAAGACTTTGATATAACAATAGAGCAAAGAATTTGGTGGCAGTAATCATATTTAGGGCATTAAATCTGCTTTTATCTGGACTGATGCGAGTAAGGGTCGGTAATCAAAGGGGTTGATAGCCTTGTTGGTTAGACCTGACAAACTCCCGGTGTCCCTAAGGAAGGAGTGCTGTGGCGGGGGTGGAGTCCCCGCGGTCTCGTCCTGATAATTGGAGAAATGCGAAAAACTACAGGCTAATAGTGAACTTGTAGCGAGAGGCTCGGTAGACATGATCGCCAAGCTCAATTGGTCTGCCTGACTGGTTATAAGAGATGCGACGCATATTCAAAATAGCTGCTCCGCGTGGCTCTTGCAGAGTCTCTGCCTCCTCAAGGCTGGCTTTACGGGCTGAAATCGTTTGTTGTGCCGAAAATACTTCATGCCCATGTTTATGCATAGTCTCGTAGAGACCACCGGAGCGTAGTTCCTTTTCGCTGGGGGCAGTATCGATTGGCAGATGGTTAGTCATGATTGCCAAAGGCTCGTTATTTGCCAGGCGTAAACGGACTACCTGGATTACGCTCTGACCTTTGTTAAGGTGTAAATCTCTGGCCACGTCCTCGTCGGCAGGGACTTCCGTATAAGAAATAACCTGGGTAGTGGGTTTTTGGCCAGACTCTTTTAAATCGTCATACAGGGAAGACAGTTTAACTTGTCGATGAATTTCCTTGGGGGCAACTATAGTGCCAACCGCGCGTTTGCGCACCACCAGGCGCAAATCCACCAAGGTTTGCAGAGCGCGACGGGCGGTAGGGCGGGAAACTCCCAGGCGGGAAGCCATAGAAAGCTCGTCCTCTAGCTTGGCTCCTGCCGGAATCGTTCCGTTCAAAATGAGTTCTTTTATCGGTTCGGAAATCTGGTGGTACAGAGGAATCGGGGAGTTATGGTCAAGGTCAATGTTTGTTATGTAGGTCTTAGGGGTTGCCATCGCAATCTCCTTTTCCAATCTGCATTACCAGATGATTTTAACGCGTAATGTTAATTAAGCCTGACATTAAGCAGAATACACCTAAAGTTAATAATTTCGGGAGATTTTTGCCTCTAACTGGGGTTCTCGCGGGATAGTCGCCGGGGAGCACACTTTGTGTTTATGGTTTATGAGTAGAGGCTTTTCCTGCCCTGAAATCTTTGCTAGAATGTTAGTACAAATAAAGGGTTTGTGTTTTAGCTTCAGGCAGACCCAGACAGTGCAGTCTATATAAACAACAAAGGGAAAGCTGATATGAACACTTTCAAGATGCCAGTCGTGGATGTGCTCACCATCGGACGTTCAGGAATAGATATCTACCCCCTACAGACCGGAGTAGGACTAGAAAAGGTAGAACAATTCGGAAAATTCCTCGGTGGCAGCCCCATGAATGTGGCAGTAGCAGCCGCTAAACTGCGCCACTCCTCCGCAATTATTACCGGAGTAGGAAAAGACCCTTTCGGAAAATTCGTGCGCTCCGAGATGCGCTCCCTGGGAGTCTACGACACCTACGTGGTAGAAAACCCGGCCTTGGCCACCCCGGTCACCTTCTGTGAAATCTTCCCTCCCGACACTTTCCCCCTCTACTTTTACCGTGAGCCCTCCACCCCCGACCTGGAGCTAACGAAAGAAGATATTCCCGAGGACGCAGTAAAAGCCGCCAAGATATTTTGGATATCCGTGACCGGACTATCCGAAGATCCCTCTCGCAGCGCCCACCATCACGCCCTCGACCTGCGAGATTTAGGGGAAGTCGGAAAATGGACAATCGTCGATTTAGACTACCGAGAAAACTTTTGGACCGATGAAGAAACCGCTCACCGTGAAGTAGACCGAATACTAGAAAAAGTATCGGTAGCCGTCGGAAACAAAGAAGAATGTCGAATCGCAGTGGGAGAAACCGAACCTGACCGCGCCGCCGACGCCCTCCTAGAGCGAGGAATCGAAATCGCAGTCGTAAAACAAGGTCCGCTAGGAACCCTGTGCAAAACCCGGGAAGAACGTATCGAAGTCCCAGTCACCCCGGTAAAAGTCACCAACGGTCTGGGCGCGGGCGATTCATTTGGAGGCTCGCTATGTCACGGGCTACTCTCCGGCTGGGATTTACCCCAAATTATTTCCGCCGCCTCCACCGCCGGAGCAATCGTAAGCTCCCGACTAGAATGCTCCACCGCCATGCCCTCCGAACCGGAAATCCTAAACATGATTGCCAAAAACCCGCGTTCCGCGCCAATCGTTACAAAGAGGTAATATCGTGGGACAACTAATATCCAAACTCGCTAAAATCCGCGCCTTTGAGCCGGAACGAATCAGCCAAGCCCTAAAAGACCGTCCTCGCCCCAGGCTAAAAGAAGTGCTGCAAGGAAAAGATGGTTGTTCAGGCAAACTAATGGTTATCGCCTGTGACCATCCCGCGCGCGGAGCACTCGGGGCTGGAAGTGACCTGGCCGCAATGGCAGATAGAGAAGAACTGCTCTCACGCTGTTGTGAGGCACTTGCCCGCCCCGGAGTAAACGGGTTCTTGGGCACTTCCGACATGATTGAGGACTTAACCCTACTAGGGGCGCTCGATAATAAAATAGTGTTCGGCTCGATGAACCGCGCCGGACTTGCGGGAGCCACTTTCGGAATGGATGACCGCTTCAACTGCTATGATGCGCAAGGAATTGAACAAGCCGGTCTAGCCGGGGGGAAAATGCTAACCCGGATTAACTATGCAGACGCGGGTACAGTCGCCACCTTGCAGGCGAGCGCCCGCGCCATAGACGAACTGGCAGAGCGCAAACTCATGGCCATGGTCGAGCCATTTATTTCGGTTGGTTCAGCCGAAAACGTACGCAACGTCCTCACCGCCGATGCGGTAATAAAATCAATCACTATCGCTTCCGGACTCGGGCGTACCAGTGCATATACCTGGCTAAAACTTCCTTGCGTTGCCGAAATGGAACGCGTGATGGAAGCCACCACCCTTCCCTCTTTGATTCTAGGGGGAGAAGTATCAAACGATCCTG
This sequence comes from Varibaculum sp., assembly GCF_008661855.1. Lineage (NCBI taxonomy): Bacteria > Bacillati > Actinomycetota > Actinomycetes > Actinomycetales > Actinomycetaceae > Varibaculum > Varibaculum sp. The sequence goes on along the minus strand of NZ_RPZY01000055.1, from coordinate 14,594 downwards.
ACGCGGCCTTGCAGTCATGGGGTAACGCTTTACGCTTACCAAATGTCTTAGGCTTGGTTATCGGACGTTCACTATTATTCCCGGTCGGCGACGACGTGGCGCAGGCTGTAGACGAGACGGTAGGTTTACTATGAGCGATAATAAAAACTATTTATTCCGCGACGGTCAGTTAAAAAACGCTCAGTTTGAGCTAGATTTGACCCCCGAAAAAGCTGGTTGGGAGTTCTCGGGACTGAAGGTCTTGAATCTGCCTGCCGGAGCTAGCCAGGAGGTTACCTCGTCAAGCTCGGAACTGCTGGTTTTACCGCTCGAGGGCGGCTGCACGGTTACGGTTGGCAGCGAAACTTTCGAAATCAAAGGTCGCAAAGATGTTTGGAGAGAAATCACCGATTACCTGTACGTACCGATTAACACCACCTTTACGGTGAGCAGTGAAAAAGGCGGGCGGTTTGCGCTTCCCAGCTCGGTAGCCAAGAACGAAAAACCGCTGCGCTACTGCCCCAAGCATGAAGTCATCTCTATGATTCGGGGCAAAGGTGACTGTACCCGGGAAGTCCACAACTACACGATGGGCAATCCGGTAGACGTAGACCACGTGCTAGTCACCGAAGTGATTACCCCCGGTGGCAACTGGTCGTCCTATCCTCCCCATAAACATGATGAACATTCCGAAACTGAACGGATTTTGGAAGAAATCTATTACTACCAGGTAAAACCAGCCGCTAACGGCACTACCGGAATGGCTCTGCAGCGGATCTACCCCTCTAAAGGACACACTATTGATGTGTGCGCCGAGGTGCACAGCGGGGATGTAGTAGTAATGCCGCACGGTTGGCACGGTCCGTCCGTGGCTGCCCCCGGATACCACCTGTACTATTTGAACGTAATGGCTGGTCCAGCCGAGGACGCGACCTGGCTAGTAACCATTGATCCCGACTATGTCTGGCTCACCGAAGATTGGGGTGGCGGCGAAGCCGACCCCCGTCTGCCCATGACCAACGCCACCATCAAGGAGGACTAAAGATGGCAAAATTTGAGACCGTTCGCCTAACGACCGCGCAGGCGACAATCCGCTTCTTAATCAACCAGTATTCCGAGCGCGACGGCAAAGAATACCGGCTAATCCCCGCCACTTTCGGGATTTTCGGACACGGAAACGTGTGCGGTATCGGGCAGGCGCTGCTGCAAAACGAACTAGATTCCACCCCAGATGGGGGAGTAATGGAATACTATATGCCGCGCAACGAGCAGGGTGCAGTCCACGCAGCCGCGGCCTACGCGAAAGCCAAGAATCGCTTGCAGACGCTCGCGGTTACCACTTCGATTGGGCCGGGAGCCTTGAATATGGTGACTGGCGCGGCGCTGGCCACCACTAACCGGGTGCCGGTATTGCTGTTGCCCTCTGACCAGTTCGCTACCCGCTACCCAGATCCGGTGCTCCAACAGTTAGAGGATCCACGTTCTTTGGACGTGAGTGTTAATGATGCTTTCCGCTGCGTCTCGCGTTTCTTCGACCGGATTAACCGTCCCGAACAGCTAATGCCCTCTTTGATGAACGCCATGCGCGTCCTCACCGACCCGGCAGAAACCGGAGCCGTAGTGCTGGCAATGCCACAAGACGTACAGGCCGAGGCCTTCGATTGGCCGGTAGAAATGTTTGAAAAGCGGGTTTGGCATGTGCGCCGTCCGGCAGTATCTGAAACCGAGATGGAGCGGGCAGCCGCGATTATAAAGTCGGCGAAGCGTCCCTTGATTATTTCCGGTGGCGGCACGATTTATGCGGAAGCCTCCCAGGAATTGCGTGATTTGGCGACTGCTACCGGAATCCCGGTCTCTGATACTCAGGCGGGTAAGGGCGCTATTAACTTTGATCATGAATGCGCCGTAGGGGGCGTCGGCTCTACCGGAGCCAATAGCGCGAACCATTTGGCAGATAAAGCCGATGTGGTGATTGGGGTGGGTACTCGTTACTCGGACTTCACTACCGCATCCCACACCCAGTTCAAGAACCCGGATGTGCGGTTCATAAACATCAACGTGAAAGCGTTCGATGCGGCGAAACACGCCGGTGAAATGGTGGTAGCTGACGCCAAGTTGGCACTAGCTGCCTTGAAAGAGGTACTCGGGGATTACCGGGTATCCGCAGAATATAGCCGCGAAATTGCCAGCGAACGCGAAGACTGGTTCGAAAAGACCGCGGAATGCTACGGTGCCCATGACCAAGAGCTACCGGCGCAAACCGAAGTGTTCGGCGCGCTTAACGACATGATGGGCGATAATGATGTGTTGATTAACGCCGCCGGGTCGATGCCAGGTGATTTACAGTGCCTATGGCAGGCAAAGACCCCGGTACAATACCACGTAGAGTACGCCTTTAGCTGTATGGGATACGAAATCCCGGCAGCTATGGGAGTCAAGATGGCGTTGCCGGATTCGGAAGTGGTGGCGATTGTCGGTGACGGCACCTACCAGATGCTACCGATGGAACTGGCCACCGTGGTGCAAGAAAACATCAAGGTTATCTATGTTTTGCTGCAAAACTACGGGTTCTCGTCGATTGGCGCGCTTTCGGAGTCACGCGGCTCCCAGCGTTTCGGTACTCGCTACCGGATGGGTGATGGCAACCCCCATAACGAGGACGGGGAGCTGCTGCCGGTAGATATCGCCAAGAATGCGGAATCTTGGGGAATTAAGGTGCTAAAGGTGCACACTATCGCAGAGTTCCGGGATGCCTATCGCCAGGCAGAGAAATCTGAGCAGGCAGTGATGATTCATATTGAAACCAATCTGTTTGGACCTAACCCGCCGAACTGTTCCTACTGGGACGTGGTAGTGCCGGAAGTTTCTCGCATCGAATCCACTCAGCAGGCTCGTGAAGAATATGTTGTTGGAATATCCGAACAGCGTCACTACTGGAAGCAGTAGCCAATAGTACCTTGCGACTCTGATGGTACGTGAGGCGGAATAGCGACTAAAAATCCCGGGGCGGGGAGATTTTGAGGATTAACCCAGATTTTGGATAACCCTAAAATCTCCCCGCCCCGGGGTAATTTTTAAGCGCCCTATCCAGGAGGAATAATCACATCGCAGGGTAGAGGAGACAGAAAACTTACCTGCCGGTAGCTTAATGCGAAAGAGTATCAGGAATTGGCTACTTGCTAACCACCGTGGTGATGGTACGAAGAATTATTTTCGCGTCTTTTAACAGACTGCGGTTGCGAACATAATCAGCGTACATAGCAGTCTTTTTCGGAATCAGAACCTCTATATAGTAGCGTTCCGGATCCGGGGCTTGAGCCAACTCGTCTGCTTCGTTACGGTAAACAATCGAAGCGGGATCGGTAATCCCCGGGCGAACCGAGAGGATAAGATTGCGAAGTTCCTCCGGCCATTCTGCAACGTATTCGGGTACTTCAGGACGAGGTCCTACCAATGCCATACATCCTCGGGAAACATCTATAAGCTGCGCGAGTTCATCGAGCTTAGTTTTCCTGAGAATCCGACCGACCCTGGTTACTCGCGGATCACCGGTGGCAGAAATATTAACTTTGGGAATTTTGTTAGCCATAGTGCGGAATTTGTGAATTCTGAACGGAACCCCACCGCGTCCTATGCGTTTTTGACGAAAGAAAACCGGACCGGGAGAATCAAGTTTTATTGCGACTGCAATGATTAGGAAGAGTGGACTCAATAAAACTAAAGCGAGAGTCGATAGGCAGCGGTCGATTATTTCTTTACTGTTCATAAGGAGTACCTATAGGCTAACCGGGATGGTGATAGTGTCATTTTGTCATTTCCTGGAGGGTGTCGCGGGCAGTTTCCGCAACGAAAGTTACCTGTTCATCAGTCAATACCGTATGCAGAGGTAGGGTAACTTCGTGGCAATAGGCAGCGTAGGCATTTGGGTAATCCTGTAGATTAAACCCAAGATTCTTGTAGGCAGTTAGCATCGGTAAGGGCTTGTAATGAACATTGCAAGAAATACCTTTATCAAACATACGTTCAATAAAATCATTTCTTTCATTAAGTTCTAGGGTGTCTAAAGAAAGTAGGTAAAGGTGTCCACTGCTGGAAAAAGGCTGACCATCTTGGTCTAGGCCGCGGTGAGTTAGCGGTGTTACCGGCAGTTGAGCTAACTCCTGGTTGTAATAGTCAATAATCTGGTGACGGCGCTTCATGGTCTGCGGGTAGCGTTGTAACTGTGAGTAACCTAGAGCAGCCAAAATATCTGGCATATTTTCTTTGTACCCGGTAAACATGACGTCATATTCCCAGCCAGAGGTATTGGTTTTTTCTAGAGCGGATTTAGACTGTCCGTGTAAAGTGTTCAGTTTTATGAACGGTTTAATCTGTTCAGCTAGAGGGTTTTCTTTACGCCAGGTTAGCGCCCCTCCTTCCGCTGTGGTCAGGTTTTTTACAGCATGGAAAGAAAACGCCGTGAAATCGCCCGCCTGCCCTGCGCGCATTCCGTATCCAGTTGCTCCCAGGCTGTGAGCTCCATCAATAATTAGGGCAATGCGTCCTAAATGTTCCTGTTGTGGAGTGCCCGGGCAAAAACCGCTTTGAGCTGCTGCAATAGCTTGATATATCGGCTTGGTGTCTACCATCTTTCCGGCTAAATCAACCAAAATAATGGCTTTAGTACGCGGAGTAATGGCCGCCACAATCCTCTCGGCGGTGGGGAAATAGTCAGCGTTCGCGGTGGCTACCATTACAATTTTCGCTCCCACGTGCGCAATCACTGATGCGGAAGCGGTATAAGTATAGGCAGGGACGATTACTTCATCACCGGAACCCACCCCTAAGAAGCGGAGGGCGTTTTTTAAACCGGCAGTTGCCGAATTTACCAACATAGTGTCACTGGTACCAGAAAAACTTGTTAGTGCCTTACGAAATTCCTCGCCGACCGGGCCGCTGGTAATCCAGCCAGAACGTAATACCTGAACTACTTCCTCAATATCTTCAGGGCGAATATCAGGAGGAGAAAATGGCACCTTCATATGCTTGCCTTTCTGGTAGCTAAAAATTCTACTTTCATTATCTCACTAATCCTTTTTATCCTTTTAGGTTGAGTATTGTCCTCAGATTTTTAGGATTTGCGGGGTAAAATAGCGCTAGGTTTTCTAAGTGAGCAGAAAAGAGGATATGTGTTTATTCCGACTTGGCTACGACGGGGTATTTTACTTGCTACAGATATTTTTAGCTGGATTATAGCGGTAGCAGTTATTTCCTGGATTCGATTTAACTTTGTGCTTAGCGACTTGGATTCGTGCGCGATAGTTACTTTTGTGCTGATAGCAATCTTTGTGCAGATTAGTGTGGGACTGGTCTCAAAACACTACAGAAATCGCTATTGGATTGCTTCGTTTGAAGAAGCTGTGAGCTTGGGAGCTTTGGTTATCTGTTCTGGGATAGTTGCTGCCCTATTCACCCTGCTTTATCCAGGGCGTTTCGTTAGTATCGTAGTCGCGGTTGCTAGCCCTGCCTTAGCCCTATTAATCATGGGGGCTGCTCGAGTATGCTGGCGAGTTTTAAAGAAGATTAGCCGTCATGGGGCTGACGATCCGGAACCAGTGATTGTGATTGGAGCTGGTATCGCCGGTGAGCAGTTGATTCATCAGATGCAGGTTGATACGAAAACGCCCTATATGCCGGTGGCCTTGATTGATGATGCCGCGGCGAAAAAGAATCTCCGACTGCGGGGAGTTCCCGTACGGGGGAAAATGAAAGATTTGCCGCAGGTAGCTAAAAAACTTGGGGTTACTACCGCTATTTTCTCTATTAACAATGAACACCCTAACCCGCTAAGTCCCGAGGTAGAGCTACGTGAGGTTAAAACCGCCTATTCACAGGTTGCAAAGGAAGCGGGTATTAAGCTGCTGGTTGCTCCTCAAGTGGGAGACATTTTGGGTGGAAAAGTCGATTTGAATAATATCCGCCAAATTAACGTGACTGACCTGTTAGGCCGCAGGGAAATCAAAACTAATTTTCAAGAAATATCTGGATATATCGAGGGGAAACGAGTTCTAGTTACCGGAGCTGGTGGATCAATCGGATCCGAGATTTGTCGCCAGGTAAAGATGCTGCGTCCAGCAGAGCTGGTCTTACTCGATAGGGATGAGTCCGAGTTACACGCGATGCAACTCGATTTGTATGGCACTGGAATGTTGGACACCCCTGACTTTGCATTATGCGATATTCGCGATAGGGAAGCGTTGCGAGCTATTTTCGCAGCCCATCGCCCGGAAGTTGTTTTCCATGCAGCCGCACTTAAGCATTTGCCAATGTTGGAGCAGTATCCAGAAGAGGGATGGAAAACCAATGTCTTAGGTACAAAGAACGTGGTAGAACTAGCGGTCGAATACGGGGTAAAGAATCTAGTTAATATCTCTACTGACAAGGCGGCTGAACCAACTACCGTGCTGGGTCGGTCTAAACGGGTAGCTGAGAGGATTGTGGCTCACTATTCCCAACAGGTTGCCGAAAGGGGGTGGCGTTACGTCAGCGTGCGTTTCGGTAATGTTTTAGGTTCGCGTGGCTCGGTGCTTTGGACTTTTACCTCCCAGATTGAACATGGCGGTCCGATTACTATCACCCATCCCGATGTGGAACGTTTCTTTATGACGATTCCGGAGGCTTGTGCTCTGGTTATTCAGGCGGGAGCTATCGGACGGGCGGGCGAAGTGCTCGTGCTTGACATGGGGCAACCGGTGAAGATTATGGATGTTGCAAAACGGATGATTCAGATGAGCGGTAAACAGATTTCAATTGAAATTACCGGTATGCGCCCAGGTGAGAAACTCACTGAAGTACTACATTTCGAGGGCGAAAAGGACGAACGTCCGTTCCACCCGCTTATTTCCCACACCAGTGTTCCCCAGGTAGATCCAGCTGCTTTAGAAGAGGAACACGCCGATGTGGTAGCTGAAGATACTGTTCTATATGGTGATAGCCGCTAAACAGTCGCAATGACGGATGTGATAGTTTAGATTTTTTCGTATTTTGGGGGCTTTTATGGCACATGAGCTAACGGAAGACGAATTGCGGCAAATGCAGCTTAAGTCTTGGCAGATGTATCAGCATTTTGCCGACTTTTGTGACCGCCATGGTCTGCTTTATTACGCCTGTGGTGGTTGTTGTATTGGGGCTATCCGTGATGGCGGTTTTGTGCCTTGGGACGATGATATCGATGTGTTTATGCCACGCCCAGATTATGAAAAACTTGCCCGCTTGTGGTGTAAAGATTCAGCTAATAAACAATATCTTTATGTTCGCTCGCACAAGAACATGGTCACCGGTGATCTTATGGCTAAGATTTGTGATGCTCACACTACGTTGGTAACCACCTATCAAGTTGATAAAAAAATGCCGCAAGGGCTCACTATGGATATCCTTCCCCTTGATGGCTGTCCCCCTCCCGGTTCATTTGCTCGACGGATACAAAAGCTCTTGGCACTGGTATTTTCTCTGTTTTGTGCTCAGTCCGTACCTGAAAAACATGGGGGAATGGTAGCTTTGGGCAGTAAATTATTACTGACTGTCGTTCCTTGGTCGGCGCTCAGATATAGAATCTGGCGCTGGTGTGAAAAGAAAATGGCTAGTTGGAATTTTTATACCTCTGAATATACGACTGAACTAGCTTCTGGTCCCGGCTATATGCAGAATGAATACCGGCAGGAATGGTTTTCTAAGGCTATTAGCAAGCCCTTCGGTCAATCTAGTATTAAAGTTCCGATTGGATACGACTCTTATTTACGTATGGCGTTCGGAGACTACCTAACTCCTCCCCCTCCTAGCAAACAAAAACCTGCCCACGAGGTGGCATTTCTTGATTTAGATACCCCCTACACGACCTATATGAAAAATAAGAAAAATCCCTAGGAACAACCCTTGGGAACTGTAAGGTGATTCAGCGACCAATAACCGCCGCAGCTATGGCTATCTAGAGGATTCGGCTAGGGTTGAAGGGTGCAAATTGAGTATCAAAACTACTTGGAACCGGGGCAGTCAGAAATCCTGGTTCGTGAACTTTTGGAACAGGCTTTTGGCCTTGAAGAACTGGGGGAGCCGGAAGATTTAATCACTCAGCTGCAGGCAGGGCAGTTCCAGGTTTTTTCTGCTTGGGAGGGGGCGCGCCCGTTAGGGGCAGCTATAGCCTGGCCGGCAACTAGGGAAGTGACTTTGCTGAGTTGGCTGGCGGTCAGTCCCCGCACTCGCGGTCACGGGGTGGGCTCTAAGCTTTTCCGTGAAACGATTTCTGCTCTGGAAGCTACCGTTAATCCCTTGTTGATTCTGGGAGAGATTGAGGATCCGCAGCTCCATGCGCCCTCGGAAGATAGAGGGGATCCGCAGCGGCGTTGGGATTTCTACCGGCGCTTGGGCGCTAAGCACCTGGACTTTCCTTTTACAATGCCGCGCCTGAGTGCGGACGTGCCGGTGGGGGAGGATATGTGGCTTCTCAGTTTCGGAGGACGCGCTCACGCCGGGATCGAGGCTAGTACCGGCAGCCTTGTCGGGCAGGGTTTGGCGCGTCCTCTAGAAAAATTCTTGAAAACCTACCTAGCAGATAGCGGAGAAATCCGGAACGCAGACGGAAAATATCGCCCTGCAGTGGAAAAAATGTTGGCCGCTACCGCCAATCTAGATTAATTTTTCCTCGGTAACTCCAAATTTCCGTTTTGAAGGGCTCAGAAAGCGATATACCCACGATTAAGTAGATGTGTGTGCTTATTCCCGGTTGAGCTGTCGGGTTCTTGGGGGGCTTAAAGCAGTTACTCACTCGTGAAAATAGCGTGTCTGCGTGCCAGAGAGAACTTCCTTTTAAGGGAAAGCTATCTGCCCGGTGGGGTACTTATAGCTAGGACGGTTCGGAACTCCGCTCGTGGAAGAGCTGCTTCGTGAGGAAGCTCGCATTTTAGCAATCTTCATATCTTATTTGGAGTGGGCTATCATGGTTTCGGAAACGTTTCCGGCGAGGTCGCCACATTCGCTATTGGTCGAGGAGGACCAGTGAAATCAATAGTAAGTAGAAAAGTATTTGGGTTTTTTATTGCCTTTCTGTTGGTAATAGCAGGTAGCGTTACCCCGCTAGCTCATGCTGGCTCCAATAATCAGGTGATGTATCTGAACTTCAAACCAGACCCAACGGTTGAAAAACCCTTGACTGTCTATCGCGTTGAATACTGGGCTGACGGGCAGCCCAAACAAACTCAAATGTTTTCCGGTCAGCAAGCTGACGGATATTTGAATACCAATATTTTGGCAGCGGGCAACCCTATGAATTTCCGGGTTTACCGCACAGACACCACCTCTTTACAACCGGGACAGAGCGAAAACCGGGTGTGGGAGTCTCCTGCCTATTCCGGTGTAAAACCCGGTAATTCTCTTTACACAAAGTGGGATGTATGCAGCTACAGTTACAAACCAGGTGATGTTTTCAAAGCGGTTCGGGACTGCAAATTAGCAGTTAGCTTCACCCCTGACCCTAATGTGCCAGAATCGGAATATAACCTGTGGGTGTGGACCGATGGAGCCGCCGGATACTCCACCCCTTTCACTGGGAAGGACGCAGCTGGCAGGTTGACCGCCGAAGTGACGCTACCTGCGCCAAATAAGAAAGTAAATCTAATTGTGCGTCGCTCAACCGCGACCAAGGAATGGGCTTGGCAGACTTCTGATTTGAAAGATATCCCGGTTCCCGGTGGCATTGAGATAAAAACAGACAGCAGCTTCAAGCTAAAACCTGCCGAAAACCCGAATACCCTCCCGAAAGAGGTTACTGTTACCGTCCACTATCTACGCTCTGACAATAAGTATGACAACTGGAATGTGTGGACTTGGGTTCCCGGAAAAGACGGTAGCCGGGTTAATTTCGATGGAAATCATACCGCCACGATTACTCATAAAGATGTAAATGGGATTGAAAAAGTTGGTCTGATTGTACGCCGTTCGGAATCAGGAAACGAATGGGCAGAGAAAAACACTCCTGACGACCTCTTTATTACCAAGTTCCCCCAGGGTAAAGCGGAAGTTTGGATTGTCCAAGGTGACCCCAAAGTCTATTATTCGCAAGCCGATATCCCCAAACCAGATTCGACAAATAACTGTACAGAATTACATTCTGCCGAATTCAATAAAAAGTACTATTACGAGGGCGAGTTAGGGGCGATTTACAGCCCCGAAAAAACCACTTTTAGGCTGTGGGCTCCCACTGCCCAAGCGGTTGAGTTCGTAAATTATTCCCAGGACGGAAAAGTTACTGCCATGACCAAAGGGGAAAAGGGAACCTGGGAAATTACTTTTAATGGTGACCAAAAGGGTGTGCAATATCGTTATCGTCTCCATTTTGACGGCGGAAAAATTAACGAAGCGATTGACCCCTATGCTCGGGCAGTTACCGCAAATAGTACTCGCACCGTGGTGATAGACCCAGAAAAAACTGTCCCCCGTAACTGGGACGGTAAACGTATGCCCGCATTTACCTCGATGAAAGATGCGATTATTTATGAAGCCCATGTGCGTGATTTAACCATCGGCCCGGATAACGGCATTACCAATAAAGGAAAGTTTTTGGGGCTAACCGAAGCGGGCACTAAAACCAAGGTCGGCAATCTTTCTGGACTGGATTATCTAAAATCTTTAGGTATTACCCACGTTCAATTGTTACCGGTTTTTGATTTCGGTTCCGTAGATGAGCAGGGTGACCTTTCGTTTAATTCCCAATATAACTGGGGATATGATCCTCAAAACTACAACGTTCCGGAAGGGTCGTATGCAACCAAGCCGGTCGATCCTACCTCGCGTATCTTGGAGCTAAAGTCCATGGTGGAGACGATGCATGCTAACGATATGCGGGTGATTATGGATGTGGTTTATAACCATGTACATAAACCGGAAATGTCCCCATTGCAGCAAACTGTTCCTAACTATTATTTCCGGATGGATGCTAACTGTAAGTTCCAAGATGGCACCGGAGTTGGGAATGAAACTGCATCTGAGCAACTGATGATGCGTAAATATATTGTTGATTCAGTTACCTATTGGGCAAAGAACTACGATATTGATGGTTTCCGTTTCGATCTTATGGGGATTCATGACGTGGAAACTATGAAAGCGGTACGGGAAGCTCTCAATAAGATTGATCCTTCGATTGTGATTCTTGGCGAAGGCTGGAAGATGGGTAACCATCCCGCAGGGGTAGCAGCAGCTAATCAGGAAAATGCCAAGAAGTTACCCGGAATATCATTTTTTAATGACCAGTATCGTGACACCGTAAAAGGCGATAACTTCGAGCTTAAGCACAAGGGATTTATTAGTGGTGCAAATCAGGTGCAACGCTCGTGGGATTTGTTAAACAATATCAAGGGCGCGCAATATGTTCGAGACTACCTGAGTCCGAATCAATCGGTGGTATATAACGAAGCCCATGACAACTACACTATGTTCGATAAATTGAAAGGTAGTTTGCCAGCAACGACCTCTGACAGTGAGCTAGCTCAGCGGCACGCCCTAGGAACCGGTACTCAGTATTTAGCTAATGGGGCGGTATTTATCCATGCAGGACAGGAGTTTTTACGAACTAAAGCGGGAGATCATAATTCCTATAAATCCCCGGACTCGGTTAATGTTTTCGACTATGACCGGGCTAAGCAATATGAAAAGGAAGTAAAGTTCTTCCGGGATTTAAACAAGTTCCGTAAGCAATATGACTTTATGCGCCAGGGCAGTTACGAAGCTGTAAACCAGAAGTACACGCATGAAATTATTCCTGGTGAAGAAAGCATCGCTACTAATCATGTGGGGTATACCGTAAAGAGTGCTTTCCCGGTAAAAACTAAAAGCGGTAAAGATAATGCCGATGCGTTCGCTTTTGTGAATGCTGGAAACCAGGCTTGGGAGGCGCCTTTGCCAGCTGGAGAATATGAGGTGATGATTAAGGGGTTGGATGTTTATCAGAACCCGGTTGCTCTCACTTCAAACGGTAAGGTAACGGTTCCACCTTTAAGCATTTTGTTGCTTAGGGAGGCGGCGGCGCCTGAGCCGGAACCAAATCCGGAACCGGAGCCAGAACCAGACCCGAACCCAAATCCAAATCCACAGCCAGAGCCGGAACCGGAACCAAATCCTAATCCAAATCCGAATCCTGGGGTTGAGCCGAACCCGAATCCGGGAGGAGAGGCGAATCCAGGGAGTGAACCTAATCCTAATCCGAATCCGGGAGGGGAGGGAAACCCTAGTCCCCAAAACCCCAACCCTAATTCCAAGCAGCCAAATCCTCGTCCTTCGGAAAGCAGCTCTCCATCTCAAACAGGGAACAAACCGTCAGACAAGGGTAAGGAATCTGCCCCAAGGGTTAGAAGACAGGGGCTAGGTCAAACCGGTGCTGGAGTGCCGGAAATGGTAATGGTATCGCTACTGTTGGGCGCTTGCGGGGTGACGGTGAAGCGTCGCGCGCAAAAACGTAGCTAAGACAGCTCTCATGGTTGCCTGCCTGGTAGTTAGATATTTACTAGGTAGACCGTCAAGGGGTGTTTAGCTTCGCTTTTAAGGTAGGTTTCGTCCTTTCCCTCGGGAAATAATTGGCTTTTCTCGAGGGCTAGGGCGGACTAGGCTAGTTAGAGAAGTTAGTATTGGTCTGGATTCGGGGTGAAGCAATGACGGGAGAGTCCTTACAGATATGTTCGCCGATTCCGGGACGTGTCGTTGGTTTAAGTCAAGTACCGGATTTGGTTTTCTCCGGCATGATTGTTGGTGCTGGGGTTGCGGTGAAACCCAATCCGGGGGCAACCGAGATTACTGCCGTGTCTCCCGTCTCCGGTAGGCTCATTAAACTGTTCCCACACGCTTTTATGGTTTCCAGTGGGGAACAGATAGTGCTTGTTCATTTAGGGGTCGATACTGTCAAAATGCGCGGTGAAGGTTTTACTTGTCATGCCATCGAAAATGAGAAACTAAATGTTGGCGATCCGGTAACAACTTTTTCGGTTACCCAGATTGAGAAAGCTAAGCATTCTTCGTTATGTCCAGTGGTGGTTTTGGATTCAACCCCAGAGGATTTGGAGAATCTCACTTCCGAGGGAACTCAAGTGGATATGGGGGATTTACTGTTCGAGATTTTTGATCTCTCTAGCGATACCTCTAGCGAGTGACCCGGCTATATGCGGCGCAAGTCATTGATGATAGTGCAGGTTATGTGCCTTTAGTGGCGAAACTGGTATTAGGATTGGTTCGCAAGGTCACCATTTCGCGCTAATACGTAAATGTGAGCTTGTCCGGTTCAAAGGAGCCACGCGGGTTTTCTAGCTTATCTTAAGGTTAATAATTGACAATGTTAAGCCGAGATAAGTAGATTAAGCATTCAGTTAGTCTTACCTAAAATCTTAAAATAGTAATTACAAATCACTTCAAGGAGAAAGATGTAAAAAACCAAAGTATCTGGGCGGTTGCTGTCTGTGCTGCTGTCCGCATTCTTAGTTCTTCCAGCGGTTATAGGGCTTAGCTTTACGCAATTAGCTTGGGCGGCTCCGGTAGATAATCAAGCTGATAAGCATATAACAGAGGTTTCTTTTAGCGTGCCACAATATAAGTTCGGCAACAAAGTAACCTCAATACAGATAAGTGGACAAACCAGTAACGTGTTCGCTGAGTCTTGGAAACTGGAGCAGCAAGACAAGAACAGCACTTCGTGGTCTGCGGCTTCGGGAACTTTTAGCAATGAGTTTAAATATCGTATAAAGATAGCTTTTTCTGCTAAAACCGGTTATGACTTTGATGGCTTAACGAAGGAGAAAATTACCCTCATGGGAGCGGGGTCTGCTGTCGAATATGATGCCGGCAAACACGAGGCAACTTTTAATCTTCCCCCACTTGTCGCAAATCATACTCTCACTTTTGAGTCCAATGGTGGCAGTAAAATTAAATCCGTAACTAAACCAGAGAACACAGTTGTTGATTTAGAGGACGAGAACTATATCCCCACTAAAGAGGGCTTTACTTTCGAGGGTTGGTATCTTGACCAAGGTCTCACTAAAAAGGTTTCCCAGGTTACTCTAGGCACGGATATGACGGTATATGCGAAATGGGCGCAGAAAGCTGCCCCCAAGCCGGAGAATCCAAATCCTTCCCAGCCGGGTGGTTCCGTCAATCCGCCCGCGACCTCGACTCCCTCACCGTCTTCACCGGATAAAACTGTAAAACCGCAAAAGCCGGGTACTGCTGCGGGTGCAAATAAACCTGGAATGTCAAAGCCAACTGAAAAGCGTCCAGGCACCATGAAGCCGGCGCTTCCAGCTACCGGTAGTAATCCTGGGTGGTTACTAGCGATTGCGTCGGGTCTGTCCGTTTTGGGGGTTTCTCTCGTTTTACGAGGACGCGTTAGGGAAAGCAGAGTTTTTTCTCGGTAGTTTCCTAGTGTTTAGTTAAATAAACCGATTAAGACCCTTCTGCCTTGTTTCTAGGCAGAAGGGTCTTAACAATTCGGGCATTAGCCCGACATTAGCCCAACAAGTCTGACTGAGAGTTAATGCTGTGAATACACAGTATACCTAATAAAAAGGTCAAGTTATGCATATTTGGGGGTAAAGTATATATGGTGG